>JAFMEA010000117.1 GCA_017856985.1 Planktomarina sp. | reverse complement strand
GCGATGGCTGAATATGCAGTATCATAAAGAACAACATGTCGCTGAATATCCCGAAGCGCTTCGTAATTCTGGTAATGATCTTTTGGCCCCATGTGATGCTTGGCAAACAATGCTCCTGCGGCAATTGACGCCTCAGCATCAGCATAATCCAGCTCAACCCCAAGCCTTTTTTCTATCAAAACATCATAGATGATATCATTACGGCAAATGGTTAACAGGAGTTTTTTTTGACTTTCCTGCGCTTGATCACAGAGCGCCCGAAACGCATCAATATCAGAGTTATTTAGCGCACCGTCAATCGCGACAAGGATATCTCCATCACGTAGGCGCAGGTCGCGAGCATGTGCGACACGTGGCAGGGACTTGATTCTGATAAATTGTGCTGGCGCCGAATCTGTGGAGTTTACTTCTACATTATCTGTAACGCCGGGATTTGCACGATCTTGATCAAATTCGGCCACCAGGATCTCCATTCCCTAACATTTTCCACCAGATAACTATCAGTTAGACAATTTTTTATCTAGGGGAATGTAATGCGGTTTTGTTGAGTCTCAAGGAGCTTGCGGATTTCTTTGGTTTGCAATTTCAGAGCCTCGATCTCTTTTTTCGTTTTGGACTGCGTCTCGGCAACATTCTGTAACGCCTTGTTGCTGGCGATCTTTTTATCAATGGCATCCATTGATTTCAAAACAGTTGACTCAAGGCCAGCCAGGCCAACCTTAAGGCTGCTGGTGATAAGCTTATTCTGATCTGTCATTGCTGATTTAAGACCATCTCCAAGCGCTGCTGTTGATCCACCCATACCATCGCCAGTCTTTTGCAATTGTGCAACGATGCTGGCGCTACCATCCGCCATAACTTTTTTCAACTCGGCAATTTGCGAGGTTGATTCACGGTTTAGCTTAACCAGCTCTTCCTGCTTAGATAAAGACACTTGCAACTCAGCCAAAACCGTGTTGAGTCTCTCAATATTCTCGGAAAACACAATCAAACCTTGGCGATTAGTTGTTGTCATAAGCTTCAATTCAGAAATTGACTTAAAATACAGGGTCGCCGAAAACGCCAGTGCAATCACTGCTGCTGAAATGGCGCATACAAAAGTAATGGTGGTGTAACGATGAATCTGTGACACTTTGCTTTCCAACTTCTTATGTTCACGTTTAACCTGGCTATATTCTGAGGTAACATCTGTTGCCGCATCTGCAGCGTCCAGTGCAAGTTTGATACTTTCCTGGACTGAATTAAGTTCACTTGCCATCAGACTTTCCTCTGGTTTTGTGCTTTGCGGCCTGCATCGGTGGCCGGGCGATCTTCACGATATGCACATTGCATGCCAGTTGATTCAATGACCACTAGAGATGGCAGGCTTTTGGTCTTAAATCCAAATTTTGCGCAACCATAGGGTCGATGCCGATCATACGTGACAAAATAATGCGCACAGCCATGACAGCGCACTGGATTTTTTGCATTACCATCCACTAGTTTTTTCGCCATTTTGCAGCAAAATCAGCAATCACAAACCTCAGCCCACCTAGCCCACAACAGGCAGCTGCGCACAAACCGCCAATGCCACGCCAAGTCTCGCCATTTTCCAGCAAACCAAGACTGAAGATCAACAAATAAACGGCCAGACCCAAAAAGGTGCAAGTGCTAATCATTTCACCAATTGATTGGTTTTTACGCATTAAAGCCTCCTACCCCGGCCATCAGTGGCTTACCAAATTCATCAAAGCGCATATCTTCAGGCAATTCAACATCTGGACGCTCAAGGTCTTCGCCACGATCCACTCGGTAAATATAAGCCAGAACCACAGCAACCGCTTGATATAGCATTTCTGGGATTTCTCGACCAATCTCGCCACTAAAGAATAGAGCACGTGCCAATAAAGGACTCTGGAAAATCGTCACATCAGCATCATTGCCACGCTCGATAATCATTTCAGCAATTTTGCCACGCCCCATCGCTAAAATCTTTGGAGCTTCCAGACTGCCAACATCATATTTTAGCGCAACCGCAAAATGGGTTGGGTTTGTAATGATTGCGGTTGCTGATGGGACATCATTTAAGGCCGTTTGCTGACGCGCGGCATTTGCCGAATTTTCCATCTGCATTCGGCGGATTTTTGCTTTAACTTCAGGTGAACCATCAGTCTGTTTAAATTCGTCTTTTTGATCCTGCTTGGACATTTTCAATTCTTTGATATGCGTGTGTCGTTGCCACATATAATCAAGCAGGGCAATCACCGCTAAAACCACTAATAATGCGCCAAGAATCTTCGGAAACATGCTTGCTGCGGACGCTACAGCCTCACCAAGCGAGCGAAAAGGTAATTGCAGAATTTTAGGCGCCTGATCATAAAGAACAGCAATCGCAACACTAAAAAGCAAAACAACCTTTAACGAAGCCTTGCCAAGCTCAACAAGCGCCTTCACCGAAACCATCCGCTGCAAACCCTTTAGCGGGTTAATCCGATTCCCCTTAAAAGCCATGGCTTTTGGAGCAAAGTTTAAACTACCAGCCACAGCTGCCTGCGTTAGTACAGACACAACCATCATGGGCACACCAACAAAAGCACCAGTAATAATAATTGTCTTTATCAATAAGGTAATGCGCTGAGTGATTAGCACATCCAGATCGGCTCCAGGTTCAAGGCTAAAAAATTCAGCCCATCTTCCAAGTGTTGGCTCAATCACGGTGGGAACGGCAAACATCATCAGTAACCCAACAAAAAGACCTGTGAAGACAAACATATCTTTTGACGTCAACACCTTCCCGTCTTCGGCTGCTTTCTCAAGTTTGCGTTGGGAAGGGTCCTCAGTCTTTTCTTGGCTGTTATCACCTTCTTCAGCCATTGCTTATTAACCCCAGAAGCTGTTGGATATTGTCAACTGCTGCATGAGCCAAATCATCCATCGCTCCACCGAGCACATCAACCCAAAGGTAGAGCAGTAAGAAAATTGCAAGCATGCTGATAGGAAAGCCAAAAGAAAACAAATTTAATTGTGGGGCTGAACGAGTAATCACACCAATAGCCAAATTGATTGCCACCAAAAAGGCCGTCAAGGGCAACATAATTATGCTTGCCGCAAAAAACATTGACCCAGCTGCTGCGATGCCGCTTTGAATTAACACTGGGAAGGCCGGCATCGCGCCAACCGGGAGATAAACATAGGAGTCAGCTACCGCGCGCAAAACCAGTAAATGCCCGTTTGATGAGAGAAAAATAACCGTCAAAAACAGTGAAAATGTCTTACTGATGACCGGTGTCTGACCACCTGAGTCAGGGTCAATCTGGGCAGCGAAACCAAGACCGGCAGAAGCCGCGATCTTTTCACCGGCCAGAAGCACGGCTGAAAACCAAATGGTCAGAACAAGCCCTGCACCGATCCCAATAGCAAGTTCAGTCATAATTACCTGAATACCAATTAAAGCGTCAAAGCTCTGCCAATCAGGAACCGTAGCATTATTCATTACAGCAACGCCAAGGAGCACCGCCATAATAATGCGCACTTGGAGCGGCGTCGAACTGCCACCAAAGAAGGGGGAGGCAATCAAAAAGGCACCAATACGCAAACTTGCAAGAAATAATCCAGCTAAAAGCTCTATCAAAAATTGAAGGTTTAGGCCCGGAAGTGCCCCAGCACCGTTTAAATTTGATAATGCTAAATCACCCATTTGCCTAGCCAACCTGAGCGACTTGATCAAATATAAAATAAAAATAATCTGATAACTGAACCATCATAAGATTGGCAAGAAGGCCAAATGTTATCAACACTATAACAAGCTTTGGTACAAAGCTGAGCGTTTGTTCATTAATTGAGGTAGCTGCCTGAAAAATGCCAATAAACAGACCAATCCCAAGCGCCACGAGTAAAATTGGGCCAGCTACCATAACGATCTGCCAGAATGCCATCCTCAGAAATTCAACATTCATATCAAAGCCCATAATCAGTGTCCTTCCACCCCACAGGGGTTAAACAGCAAATGTCGCAACAAGCGAGCCAACCGTCATGCTCCAGCCATCGACCAAAACAAACAAAAGTAATTTAAAGGGTAAGGCCACTAACATTGGACTAAGCATCATCATGCCAAGTGACATCAAAACTGACGCTACCACCATATCAATCACCAAAAACGGCAAAAACAGGAGAAAGCCAATCTGAAACGCGGTTTTTAATTCAGAAGTAATAAAAGCTGGCAATAACACCGTTAACGGAACATCACCCGGCGTCTCAACCGCGCCCTTCGCAGCCAGATCCATAAACATGTTTAGATCATCCTTACGGGTATTCTTAACCATAAATTTTTTCATATCATCACTAGCCGATGACAGTGCATTCTCGGCGCTGACACTACCATTAAGATACGGTTCAGCCGCCGTATCATAAATCGTTGTTAGGGTTGGCGACATGATGAAAAAAGTGAGAAATAACGCAATCGCAATCAGAACCTGATTTGGCGGAGTTTGCTGCGTTCCCATCGCCTGTCGCAAAATTGACAGAACAATGATGATCCGGGTAAATGATGTCAT
>JAFMEA010000116.1 GCA_017856985.1 Planktomarina sp. | reverse complement strand
CTGACGCTGCAATCAATGTGACCAATCCTTCAACAAAGGACAAAATCACAAGTATTGCGCGTGGGACAGCTCAAGATATCGATGCTGCAGTTCATGCTGCCCAAACAGCATTGTCCGGTGAGTGGGGCCGCAAAACGGCTCTGGACCGTGGTCGTATCCTCTTAAAAATAGGTGAGGCAGTTTTAAGTCATGTTGATAGCCTCGCAGAAATTGAAGCCCAGGATGTTGGAAAGCCACTGTCTCAAGCGCGTGCAGATGCATTGGCGCTAGCCAGATACATGGAGTTTTATGGTGGTGCCGCTGACAAAATTACAGGAGAAACAATCCCATACCTGGACGGATACACGGTTTACACATTGCGGGAACCGCATGGCGTAACCGGTCATATTATTCCCTGGAATTATCCAATGCAGATTGTAGGTAGATCTGTGGGAGCGGCTCTTGCCATGGGCAATACATGTGTATTGAAGCCTGCCGAGGACGCCTGCTTGACTGCTTTAGCTTTTGCAGAAATTGCGCAGAAAGCGGGGCTCCCAGCTGGTGTACTCAATGTAGTAACAGGTCTAGGATCTGAGGCTGGCGCCGCACTTGCTTCTCACACTGGTATCCAACACATGTCTTTTACAGGGTCAGTTAGGACTGGCCAAATGATACAAGCAGCAGCAGCGAAGAATGTTATTCCGGTCACGCTTGAACTTGGAGGCAAGTCCCCACAACTGGTATTTGACGATGCGGATTTGGATCGTGCACTGCCATTTCTGGTGAATGCTGGCATTCAAAATGCGGGACAAACCTGCTCAGCATCCAGTAGGATTCTTGTTCAGCGTGGCGTTTACAATACGGTCTGTGAGCGCATGGGCAATGCATACTCGTCTCTCGAAGTAGGCAATGCAATGGACGATTTGGCTGTGGGACCCCTAATCTCAGCAAGACAAAAGGAAATAGTTACTGGCTTCCTTGAACGTGGGTCTGACTTAAAAATTATAGGTAAGGGCAAAATAATAACTCAGGCCGATGGTTACTACGTACCGCCCACTTTGTTTGCAGATGTGCCTGCAGATCATCCGCTTGCCCTTGATGAAATTTTCGGCCCAATCCAGGTAATTATTCCCTTTGATACTGAGGCTGAAGCATTGGAAATTGCTAATCAAACTGACTATGGCTTAGTCGCATCGATATGGACTGCTGATGGAGGAAGGCAAATGAGGTTAGCAAAAAAACTGCACTCTGGGCAGGTCTTTATAAATAACTATGGCGCAGGCGGTGGTGTTGAACTACCGTTTGGAGGGGTTGGTAAGTCTGGACATGGTCGCGAAAAAGGTTTTGAGGCGCTCTATGGATTTTCAACTCTGAAAACAGTAGCAGCATGGCATGGGTAATTTTATGAGGCTTCAAGGTAAAACTGCAATTGTGACAGGCGCTGCATCTGGCTTTGGAGCTGGAATTTCCCGAAAATTTGCAGCTGAGGGGGCGAAGGTTATGGTTGCTGACCTAAACCTTGAGGGCGCACAGGTTATTGCTGCTGAGATTGGAGGCGTCGCACAACTTTGTAACGTCGCGGATCCAGACAGTGTTTTGGCTATGAAAAACGCTGCACTTAACGAATTTGGGCATCTCGATATTTTGGTTAATAATGCTGGCGCCACTCATTTGCCAAATGAGATGGAAAACGTAACCATGGAGGACTTTGAAAAGGTTTATGGCGTTAACATAAAGTCTGTATATCTGACCGCCCAGGCATTTATTACTCATTTTAAAGAGCGCGGCAGTGGTGTAATTTTAAACGTGGCATCAACTGGTGGAGTTTCGCCAAGGCCAAGATTAACTTGGTACAATGCATCCAAGGGGTGGATGATTACTGCAACCAAGGGTATGGCTGTAGAACTTGCACCCTCGGGCATTCGTGTAAATGCGATTAACCCAGTTGCAGGTGAGACCCCACTTTTAAAATCATTCATGGGTGAAGACACTCCAGAAATCCGTGCAAAATTTCTTTCAACAATCCCAATTGGCCGGTTTTCTACACCAGAGGATATGGGAAATGCTGCCTGTTTCCTGTGCTCAGATGAGGCAAGTATGGTAACTGGAATAGCGATGGAGGTCGATGGTGGTCGCTGTATCTAAACCTGGTCCAAAAAACTTAATAACAGATATTTCTGGCCTAAAGGTTGGCAACTCCAGTGATGAAAATATCAAGACTGGTACTACTGTACTGGTGGGAGATGTACCATTTACCGCCAGTGTGCTTGTCATGGGCGGAGCCCCTGGTACAAAAGAGACTGATCTTTTAGCGCCAGATAAATCAATGGAAGACATTGATGCGCTGGTCTTGTCTGGTGGTTCAGCATTTGGCCTTGATGCATGTTCTGGAGTAATGGATGGGCTCAGGAAATCTGGGCGTGGCTTCCCAGTAGGGCCAATGCGTGTCCCTATTGTACCAGGTGCGATTATCTTTGATTTGATTAATGGTGGAAAAAAAGATTGGACTGAAAACCCTTACCGAGCACTTGGCTTGGAGGCATTTAATAGTCGATCTAAAGATTTTGATGTTGGAACGGTTGGAGCGGGTGCCGGAGCCCTAGCAGCTATGCAAAAGGGCGGTTTGGGATCAGTCTCTCTTAAGTTAGAAAATGGGTATACAGTAGGAGCGCTGGTTGTAGTAAACCCATTTGGAAGTGTTACAACTTCAGGGGGAAAACATTTCTGGGCTGCACCATTTGAATTTGAAAATGAATTTGGGGGTGCAGGAATTGATTCAAGTCCAGGTCCATTTGACTTAAAACACAGCTCAAAAAACAAGGCCATGAAAGTGCATAGTGATCAAATTTCGAATACCACCATTGCAATAGTGGCGACTGACGCACCATTGAGTAAGACACAATGTTATCGAATGGCCGTCGCGGCTCATGATGGGATGGTAAGGGCAATTGTTCCGTCTCATACTCTTTATGACGGTGACTTAGTTTTTGCTCTATCCACTAAAAAAGGTGAAATTGACCACGAAACATTTCGTGATATCGGGGTAGCCTCCGCAGTCTGTTTAAGTCGTGCAATTGCACGAGGTGTATATGAAGCTACTACTGATGAGGATGATATTTTACCAACTTATAAAAAAACTAATTGCATTTGATACTTGCAAGAAAGTGTATGGAACTTTACTTTTTTCACCTGCAAAATAGAAGTTGTTTTAATAAAGTTCTAGCGAAAACATAATTGAAGATTGAAGGTTATTAAATGTCATATGCTGAAGCTAAAATTCTTGATCAAAGTCTCATTCCTGTGGTGGATATTCAACCCCTGCGTGATGGGAGTGACCCAAAAGGGGTTGCCAAATTACTGCATGCGGCTAGTCAAAAACTGGGTTTTATTTATATTAAAGGTCACGGAATTCCTGAAGAGGTAATTGATAGCGCCCGTGCTGGTGCATATGAGTTTTTTGGCCAGACAGAGCCAGTAAAAGATGCTGTAAAAGTAACGGCCAAGCATCGAGGTTGGTTGGGCCAGGGTGGGGCTAAAATGAAGGATGGCGCAAAAGCTGACCTGAAAGAGAGTTTCATTTGGGGTCATGAAGATGATGATGACCGGACTCTTATGGATCATGATTTACGCGGTGAAAATATTTGGCCAGCGGAGCTTCCTCACATGAGCCAGCAAGCGATGGCATATTTCCAACATGCACATAAGGTTGCACATCATTTGATGCGAGGCTTTGCTCTTGGATTAGATCTAGACGAAGATTTCTTCCTGAAAACTGCGTCGCGTCCACTGAGCCGTGCTTCATACGTCTACTACCCTGCACAACCCGCAGATTTGGGATCCTCGCAATTTGGGGTAGGCCCTCACACTGATTTTGGTGTGCTTACCGTCCTATGCCAAGATAGTGTTGGGGGGCTACAAGTTGAGGATGCAAGTGGGGATTGGATCCAGGCTCCACCCATTGAAGGCACACTCATTGTTAATGTGGCCGATCTTCTGTCTCGTTGGACGGATGGCGCCTATAAGTCAACACCACATCGCGTGGTTAACAGTTCTGGTAAAAAGCGGTTGTCTATAGTCCTGGCCTTTGATCCAAATCCTGAAACTGTAATTGATGCAAAAGATGTCTTTGGCAATCAACACGTATCACAAGAAACAGCGACGACTTGTGGCGAGTACCTAACCTGGAGGTTTGAGAAAGCTTTTGCATACAGGAAAAAGTCTAAATGACAAAAAAATCAGACCCTGCTGTAAGATTGGCAGGTGCTCGAAACTTGTTAGCCAACTGTGGTGAAGCGGTATCTGGTGAGAAACTGCTTCTATGTTTTGAAGCTGCAAGCCTTGGGTATTACGACCAGTCTATTATTGATGATGTCCATAACTGTGCCTTGAGCCTTGGGCTTTCAGTGACCCTCTGCGAGCTTGAGTTTGACCCTTATATAGCACTCCTGCCGTCAGGCTTAGATCAAGCCATGGAGGATGCTGATGTCACTATCTTTTTGGCCCGTGCAGCTGACCAAATGCGTTTTTCAAGCTTTAAAGTGGATAAAAGAACAATCATCTCATATGCGTTAACTGGGGAC
>JAFMEA010000033.1 GCA_017856985.1 Planktomarina sp. | reverse complement strand
AAATTAGTGGGTTCTATAAACTTGACAGCTGATATAAAAAATCGATATTATTTATTATCGATAAAAAAAATAGATTAATTTTAAACTTAACGTTACCCAAAATATCAGTAATTTGAGAACTACTTGCTTTGACACTTTTAATGAATTGCAGAGGTGCAGAATGAAAGACGTTAAGATTGAAACTATTACTCAAGCTTTTTTAAACTATTGTAGTGAGGACACAGATCCGCGAACCATGTTTGTTCTGAAAAAAATGGTTGAACACCTACATGCCTTCGCTATCGAAACACAACTCTCGCATTCAGAGTGGATGCGTGGACTAGAGTTTATGTATCAAGCTGGGGAAATATCGACGCCAGAGCGAAATGAATTTGTTTTGGCCTCAGATGTTACTGGATTGTCATCTCTTGTAGACATGATCGGTTCACAACATGAGGGTACATCCTCAAGTGTGCTGGGTCCATTCCACGTTACGGGTGCGCCTGAAATACCAGTAGGGGGTGACCTTAAAAATGATAATGAAGGGCCCACAGTAGTCATTGAGGGTCTCGTTAGAAGCACAGAAAATATACCCATTGAAGGCGCAGTAATTGAACTTTGGCAAACTGCAACAAATGGTCTTTATTCCAATCAAGATCCAGTTCAACCAGATTATAATTTGAGATGTTCAATGACTGTTGGAAGGGATGGACGCTACGCGATAACTACTGTTAAGCCCGCTCCCTACAAAATCCCAGATGATGGTCCAGTAGGTGATCTGTTGCGGGCGACTGGGCGAAATGCCTGGCGACCTTCACACCTGCATTTCATAATACAGGCGGCAGGTTATAAATCGCTGGTCACCGAAGTCTTTTCTAGTGATGATCCATATCTCAATACTGATGCAGTGTTTGGCGTTCGTGACGATTTGGTAATGGATTATCAGGAATGTACAAATTTAGAGGAATTACCAGACGATCTTTCTATAGGCCGTGATGTCACAGTTCCTTTTTATAAAGTAGATTTTGACTTTGTACTTGTCCCTGAATAATCCAAAAAACCAAACTGAAAGGCCACTATATGCGTGAAAATCATTTTGAAGATGGGAAGTGGTGGGTTAGCCCATACAACTTCGAACCAGAAGTTCGAGCAAGTTTAGAATTGCCTGAAAAAGTTGAAATTCATGACGCAACACTGAGAGATGGTGAGCAAACGCCTGGCGTTGTTTTTTCTGTTGATGACAAAATTGCGATCGCGACCAAGTTAGATGAATTAGGCGTAGACCGAATTGAAGCAGGAATGCCTGCAGTATCTGCACAAGATGCTGAAGCAATAACCGAAATATCAAAACTGGGGCTAAAGTCTAAGATATTTACATTTGCTCGAGCAATGCAAAAAGATATCGATATGGCTTTGGACTGCGGAGCTGACGGTGTGGTTATTGAGGTTCCAATTGGCTACCCAAAATTAACTACACAATTTGGATGGACTTGGCGCGACGTATTTGAAAAGACAGCGCCAGTCATAAATTATGCAAAAGAGAATGGCCTACACGCTCTATTTTTTCCATATGATACGACGCGGGCATTACCTGACGATCTCAGCAACCTGTGCAAAGCAATAATGGACACTTCGCCACCAGATTCTATTGGCATTGTAGATACGATGGGCTGCGCAACACCCGAAGCAATTAAACACATGGTGCGTTGGGTTAAAGGCATGACTGGTCTTCCAATAGAGATCCACACCCATAACGATTTTGGCATGGGAGTTGCTACCGAACTTGCAGCTGTCACCGCGGGAGCGGAATGTGTTCACAGTTGTGCAAATGGTTTGGGAGAACGTACAGGCAATGCTGCACTTGAGGAACTTATGATGGGCCTCCACTTGCTGTATGGCTATGACACTAAATATCAGCTCGATAAAATTCCAGAATTAGGTGCCTTAATATCTGAGAGGTCTAACATACCAATTGCCCGAAATAAGCCCGTTTTGGGCCATGGAAATTTTATCCGAGAATCTGGGATTGGCATAAATTTTGTTATGAATGACCCCTTGGTTATGTTTGGAACACATCCGTCCCTAACTGGAAAAGTGGGCGAAGTAGTTCTTGGCAAAAAGTCTGGAAAAGCTTCCATTATTTACAAGATGGGTGAGCTTGGAATGGGCGCCCTTGAGGATGAAAAAATTGGGCTTATTTTGGATGAGGTAAAATCGATGGGGATTGCTAAGCGTGATGTACTCACAAATGAAGAATTCACAAATATAGTCGCAGCCGTGATGTCTAAATAACATTGTAGTCCATGCTAGAAGTAGAATTGAATTTAGCTGAAAGAAAAAACAAATGATAAAATTTTTTCACTCACCTGGTAGCTGCTCAGATGGAATTCTTCTGCTTTTGGAGGAGCTTCACGTTGATTTTGAGATTGAAATTGTAAATGTCAAGAAAGGGATGCAACATGATGCTGCATTCCTAGCGATAAACCCCAAGGGGAAGGTCCCGTCACTCCAGCTTGAGGATGGCTCTACATTAACTGAATTTCAGACTATCGCTTACTGGCTAGTGGCAAAATTCAAAAAAAGTAACTTGTGGCCTGATACTCTCGAGAAACAGTCGCGAACGCTTGAGGCATTGGACTTCATTGTGGCCTCAGTGCACATGCGAGGGTTCACATTTGTGAAAATGCCAAAGAAGTTTCAGTTAGACGAGAAAGGCACCGAAGACTTGCGTAGCTTCGGGCGCTCTGAGGCTGAAAAAGGGCTCAAACATCTCGGATCAATTCTGGGAACTTCAAAATATTTATTTGGAAACTTTGGCGTTGCCGATGCAGCACTTTTTTATGTGCTTCAGTGGGCTGAGCAGGAGGGAATTCCACATAATAATAACTTAAAGGAATTCTTGGACAGAGTGCGTGGTAGGCCTGCGTTTCAGCGGGCCTTCAGTTCACAATGATTAATTAACGCCAAATACAAAATAGTAATGGTTATAAGCAGAGAAAAAAATGGCGATCGAAAAATCAATATTATTGACAAAAATGGACTCACTAGAGGATCAAACCAAATTCCAATCTCGTACTAGTCAAGTCTACTCCTCGATGCGTTCTGATATTATTACAGGTATCCTTCGACCTGGCCATAAACTGAAAATTGAGGAGCTGACCAAGACCTATGGCGTTGGCTCATCTCCCATACGTGAAGCGCTTTCGTTACTAACGTCTGACACGCTTGTGACCCGAAACGATCAGCGTGGGTTCAGGGTTGTTGAAGTTTCTACAGAGGAATTTGATGAACTATTGAAAACTAGAGTTCTGGTTGAGCAACTTGCATTAAAGGAGTCTATGCTGAATGGAGACGATATTTGGGAAGAAAAAATAATATTGGCTGCACATAGACTGTCGCGTTTGCCCCGGTCTGCGTCATCAGACATCTTTGTTGCTAATGATGAGTGGGATAATCTTCACAAAAAATTTCATATGTCACTTGTAAGTGCTTGTGGATCTTCTATTTTAATAAAATTTTGTGATCAGCTTTATGATCAAAATACCCGCTACCGGCATTTAGCAGCTCCACGATCATATCCAATGCGTGAAATTAATGTGGAGCATGATGCCATATCAACTGCGGTAGTATCTCGAAACAAAGAGAGTTCTTTAAAACTTTTAGCGGATCACTACCAGCGGACTGGTTCTCGATTGAGAAGTGATATCGTGGCTTTACTGAATTCCTGAACAGAATCTATGGCGTAAGAAATAGGCTGATAATTTTGTTCCTCGTCACCAAAGTAAGGTACTCAGTACCGCTCCCACACATCATACTTTTTCCATAATTTACAACTAGATTTTTCCATCATGTACTCCCCAAAGTCTCTACCGTTGATACTACAGTACCCAACTAAACGGTCATATGTTTTGGCACCAGTTAGCTCACATTTGGCTGGTAGTCCTAAAAATTGCAGTGCTAATTTGGTTGCGTCATCGCCCCCTACAGTTCCACGTTCGGGGCAGTCTAACGCTGATAGCCGAATGGCAATACCTTGAACCTCTATAGTGTCGCCATCCCGCACGTGAGTGATTTTGCCATTTATTACTTTTGCCTTAGTCTCTAATTTTTTCGTTGCATGGCAATGATATTTTTCTAGGCCTAAATGGCAGCCTCGGCTGTTTACTCCACCACTATGGGCCCCTAATTGTGTAGCAATGATTACAAATAATATTAAATTAATAACAAACTTCAACATATTAAAACCATCTGTTTTTTTCACTTTATTGGTCAGTTGGTCGAACACTTTAAAAACTTACAAAATTTTTAAAGTGCAGTTTATATTATATAGTTTTTCCCAATAATTTTACAAAATGGGTAGTGCTGCCACGTTGCCTTGACGGATACTGCCATTCGGTAAAGCCACCTTAATGGCTTGACCTGGTTCCCAAAAATCTCTGTCGATCATTGATTGGCCAATATTTTTTTTGAGGCGGGGTGACCATATCCCTGATGTAATTTGGCCAACTTGCAGATCACCCACCAGAACAGGCCAGGGCTTTGCACAAGTGGGGCAGGGATCACCATCAAAAACTACGCCTCTGATTTCTCGGGTTACGCCCTCCGCTGCGATTTTTTGTAAGGCGGCTCGTCCAATATAATCGATTGACCCATCTGTAACGCAAAACTTACCATGACCGATTTCAAATGGATTATTTTCACGGGTCATTTCGTTTCCATACGAGAATAAGCCTCCTTCAATTCTTTCGATAAGGTTTGGACATCCTGCTGAAATATTGAACGGCAGGCCAGCCTCCCAGATGGTATCCCAAAGCGCTGGGCCCAAATGACTGCCATTTAAATAAATTTCAAAACCGCCTTGTCTTGAATAACCCGAACGCGCCATCAATTGCTGCGTCCCTTGGAATTCAATCCAATTATATTTGAAGAAACCAATATTCCGTATGTCATTTCCAAAAACTGAGGCTAGTAAATCCTCGGCTTTTGGCCCCTGAATGGCGAGAGTATTAACGTCTGGCTCCGTGATCTTAACATCCATGCCTCGCCCAAGTGCCAAACCCATCGCGTACAAAAGTAAATCGCTGTCAGCAATGGAAAGCCAGAACTGGTCTTCAGCCAGTTTTAACATAACTGGATCGTTTATCATCCCGCCTTGCGCATCGATGATCGGAATGTAAAAACAATCCCCTAATTTAGCTTTAGAGATGTTGCGAGGCGTCATCCACTGAACAAGTGCAGCTGCATCAGGGCCTGTAATTTGGACTTGGCGCTGAACTGATACATCCCAAATCTGTACATACTTTCTTAGGTGCCAATAGTCTTCTTCAACCGTCGTGCTAAATGCTTTGGGAAGTAACATATGGTTAACAACAGAAAAGCCTCTAACTCCTGCTTCTTCAACCTTTTCAGTATAAGGCGTTCGCCGAATACGTCGTGACATATTTAGGCCGTCCATTATGCTGAAGTCCACATTGAATATGAATTTGGACTAAATATGACGGGCATGTGGTATAAACCACTTGGGTCCAACATCTCAAATCGTAATGCTATTTGAGTAACTGTTGCGTGTATTTTCTGGTTAGCCCAGTATGCTTTTACATCGAACACCAGTTCATAAGTGGCTTGAGTGTCAATCTTGTCTTCACTGATCTCTTGCGATAATCGGCCGCCATCATCCATGTAACTTTCAAATGTTGTCTCACGACTATTTAGATTAGTTAATGTAACCTTAATGCCGCCCGCATGTGTTCCGTCGGTCCCGTTCAGCGTATGAGATGTAAGGGTAGCCATTACTCGATCGAAGCCTTGTCGCGTTTGTCTGAGGTTGCCGCCACAATTGGGCTTATTACGCCGCGACATTTTACATTAACGATTGCCGTCTTGCCACTAGCCATAGCCCTTTTTAAGGCAGGCGCCAACTGATCACGAGTTTCAACTAATTCTCCATGCCCACCAAGCCCCTCGCACATAGAATGAAAGGGGATATCACGGAAATCGGTGGCAAAATGTTTGCCATTTGCAAAAAGCCGTTCCTGTTGTTGGCTAATGCAATCCAACCCACCGTTATTGTCTATTACGATAGTAATTGGCAGATTATCTTGAAATGCGGACTCAATTGAAAGTCCGCCTGATAAGAATGCGCCATCACCTGAGATTACAACAACGTTACTTTTTGGGTTTAAAGCTTTGGCTGATACGCCAAACGAAACGCCAACTCCAAGTAACGAATAATTACCTGGATGCATAATGCCAGCCAACTTTTGTCCATTCCAGCCAGCCATATTGACTGCAATCTCTGACCAAAAATGTGTGTTGCCACCATCAAAGATCAGCCAATCGTTCTCACCTATTTGAGTTTGAACATCTAGTGAAAGTTGTAGGGGATGCATTTTGCCCGGTTTGGCAGTTTCTTTGGTTATGTGTTCGTACCACTCTTCTACCCAGATCTTGCGTCGGCCGCGCTGTAAATCGAACCATTCAGGCCAAGTTTTGTCTACTTCAAGCAATGCATCAAGGAATGCAGCAGGGTCCGAAAGTAGTACCTCGTCTGCAGCTTGGTTGTGTTCCAATTCCTCATGACTGCCATTGATACATACAAGAGTTTGATCTGAAGGAAAAAAAGGTGGATTACCAAAATTCATCTGATTATCTAGCCGTCCACCAATCATTAAAATGAGATCAGCTTCATGAATGGCTGGCTTTGAAGGATGATATTGGTGGAAATCAGCTAGGCCCATGTATGCTTCGCATTCTTCCCCTAAAAGTTTAGAGTGGTATGGTACATTGAAAATTGGGAGACGCTTTATTTTTCCCACTTTTTCAAGTTTTTTTTCTGCTTTTGACCACCAAATACCGTGGCCGCCTATGATTATTGGACGGCTGGCCTTGCGAACCATACTGAGAACTAACTCAAGTGCTGAGGGGTCTGGCCAGGCGCGTGGCACTGGGCGATCGCTGCGATTGAAGGGACGTTCCTGGAGGCCGGCGTCTGGTTCAAATGAAGAAAACATAATGTCGACTGGAAGTGAGATGTGTACTGGGCCAGGATACCCAGTTGTTGCAGCGGTCCAAGCACGGTTTACGAATTCACTTATTCGTTCGCCATCTGTGATTTGTACAGAGTACTTTACAAGAGGAGCAGCGATAGCGACATCATCAATTTCTTTGAACCCACCTGCGCCTTGTCTTTTTAATGTGGACGAACCAGTAACAAAAATAACTGGACTACGCTCACCACCAGCCTCGAGCATTGCGGGCACAGCATTTGCGAAACCTTCTGGACCTACAAGGCATACTACGGGTTTGCGTGTTATCCGTGCGTGACCATCGGCCAAGTGACCAGCTATCTGTTCGTGTGGCGTGTTGATGACGGGCATTTGGCATTCCATGAAGCCCTCTAACGCAGGATTACAAAACCCTCCTGCAAGAGTGAATACATGATCTACTCCCTTTTTATGAAGAGCGCGTGCGAGCAATGCTCCACCTCTAATTTTTTTTGGTTCAGTCATTCCCTTATCTCACTTCCGGTCTTGCCAGTAATTTAGTAGGTCGTCAGTTTTTAAATTCTGCACTCTACTATTGAGCCGCTTTCATATTAAAAATTACATTCTCTTTGAGGTCGTTGATAGACGTCATTCCTAACTGAGCCAGTACAACACTAATGTCCTCCGTAAAGCACTTTAAAAGAGCATTTAACCCAGTGACGCCTTCGGCTCCCAATGCGAGGAGTGCTGGCCGGCCTAACATTACAAAATCGGCACCGAGTGCCAAAGCTTTGACTACATCTTCGCCATTGCGAACACCACTGTCGAATAGAAGAGGGAAATCAGAACCCACTTCTGATCTTATTAATGGAAGAAGTTGTATCGCGGGGGGCACACTGTCGAGCTGTCTTCCTCCGTGGTTAGACACATATATTGCATCTGCTCCAAGGCTTTGCACACGTTGCGCGTCCTCAGTAGATGTCACGCCTTTTACAATTAGCTTGCCAGGCCATTTTTTACGAAGCAATTGAAAAAAATCCCAGTTTGCGCCTGCTCTGTTGCCACCGCGGTTAAATTTTGTATTTCCATCTTTATCTACAAAGTTTCTTGGACTTGGTGCACCTGCTGTCAGGGTTTTGAGCGACCATCTTGGGTGCGTGGCAAAATCCCAGAATGCTCTGGGCGTCATTGAAAAAGGAAGATTAAAGCCATTTCGTAAATCACGAACACGGCGGGAAACTTGTGGCACGTCAACAGTAAGAACCAGTGTTTCAAATCCGGCTTTAAGTGCACGGTCAACCATCGACATGGAGGCTTCTTCTGACGAACTGAAGTAGAGTTGGAACCAAGCCCGATGCCCCGCCCATTTTGCCATATCTTCTATTGAGCTTGAGGCAGCGGATGATAGGCATACTGGGAAATCAAATTTGTTAGCCATTTCTGCCAAAAACCTATCTGCATTGGGACATGCTAGGTTGCACATACCCATAGGCGCCACACCAAATGGTACGTTGAATGACTGATCTAAAATTGATGCTGTCAGTGAGCGCTGTGAAACATTTTCCATGACGCGTGGTTGAAGCATAATATTATCAAAGGCGGCCTCATTACGTGATACGCCAACCTCACGGCCTGCTGCGCCTTCAATGAAATCAAAAACCATTCTCGGCAGGCGCTTGCGCGCAATGCGTCTGGCATCTTCTGTGGAAAATATGTGGCTGTTTTTTTCAAGCACAGTGTATTTCGCCTTACCAAATAAATTTTTCACTAATAGTATAGCAGGCTTCCAACTGCAGAGACCAACCGAAAAGACAAACGTTTTATTAAAGCGACACTCTTATTTAAGAATTAAATAGGCAGAAGTATGGAATAGGGCACAAATTTATGAAATACACTAATTAGTAATTAACTGAAAAAATAATTACTTTTTACAAAAAAAACGTTTATACATTAATTTCAAATTAAAATTAATCTAAGCGTTATTTAAAGGTTAACGTTGCGTTAGTTAACTATGAATAGGGTTAAACGTTATTGAAAGTTACAACTTTAATAAGTTTACTTCACCTATTCGCATTTGTTATTAAATGTCAGACTTAATAAAGTTTCAAAAGGGAGTGAATTATGACTAAAAAGTTTATTCAAAAACAACAAGATAAATTGACTAATGGGATTATTGATCGACGACATTTTATGAAGTCGGTATTAGCCACGGGTCTTGCAGTGCCAGCAGCTCTAAGCTTGGCTAACTCTGCAGAAGCAGCCACGCCTAAGAGGGGTGGCGTTTTACGCCATGCAACTGGATATGGCTCCACCGATGATTCTTTAGATCCAGGTACATCAGCTAACAGCTTGAGCCAGAACGTTATATACACACGTGGTAACCACCTGACTGAAGTTAGTAATGAAGGCGAATTGATCGGAGAATTAGCCGAGTCTTTCGAGCCTTCCAACAATGCAAAAAAATGGGTATTTGACCTTCGAAAAGGTGTCGAATTTCATAATGGAAAATCTCTTACAGCGGATGACGTGATTGCAACTATGGAATACCATGGCGGCGAGGACTCAACATCATCGGCTAAAGGCAATCTTTCTAGTGTCGTTTCCATGACAAAAGATGGTAACCACAGAGTAATCTTTGAACTTTCCGAAGGAAACGCGGATTTCCCTTATTTAGTCTCAGATTATCACTTCATGATCAATGCATCAAAGAATGGCAAAATTGATCCGCAGGATCCAGCAAATGGAACTGGTGGATATATGGTTGACTCCTATGAGCCAGGTGTAAAATTTGTAGGCAAGCGTAATCCAAATTACTTCAAAGAGGGCCACGCTAACTTTGATGAGGTGCAGTTAATTGCTGTTATCGATGCAGCGGCACGTCAAAGCGCGATTATGAGTGGAGACGCTGATTTTGCAGACGCTATCCCTGCGAAAACGGTCAATCTTCTAGCACGCGCGCCCAACTTAGAAATCCTGGAAACTACTGGGACGCAGCATTATATCTTCCCAATGCGTTTGGATACTGAGCCATTTGACAATTACAATGTCAGAAAAGCGCTTAAGTACGCAGTGAACCGTCAAGAGCTTCTGGACAAAATTTTGTTGGGTCACGGGGTTGTCGGAAACGATATTCCAGTGTCTGCGGCAATGCCATTTCTGAACACAGATCTTCCGAACTATTCGTTTGATCCTGAAAAAGCTGCAATGCACTACAAGAAATCTGGACATTCTGGACCGATCCCATTGTCAGTTGCAGACGCAGGTTTCTCTGGTGGCGTCTCGGCCGGCGAGTTGATGGTTGAATCCGCAAAGCAATGTGGCATCGATATTCAACTGGTTCGTGAGCCAAACGATGGCTACTGGTCAAATGTTTGGAACGTTAAAGGCTGGTGCAACTCTTATTGGGGTGGGCGTCCAACTCAGGATGTTATGTATCAGGCTGCGTACACCAAAGAAACCAACTGGAACGAAACAGCTTGGAAAGACACTGACGCAGCGATCAAGTTTAATGAGTTGGTTGTTATGGCACGCTCAGAGACAGACTACGAAAAGCGTAAGGGTCTGTATTGGGATGCTCAGGCACTGCTGCATGATGATGGTGGTTCACTTATTCCACTTTGGGCCAACTATATCCACGCTCATGCAAAAACATTGGGGCATGGCCCTGTGGCAGGAAACTGGCTCAATGACGGCAATAAAGTTTCTGAGCGTTGGTGGTTCTCGTAACCCCTAACGATTAGTATAGCTTTGGGTTAGCAAGGTTTATTCTTGCTAACCCATTTTATTTTATTGGTCCGCAACTGAATACGAGTTTGTAAATTGCATCCTATAATAAAAACAATTCTGGTACGCCTTAGCTTGGGTCTCATGACCCTGCTTGCAGTATCTATAATTATTTTCTCGGCTGTAGAATTTCTGCCTGGTGATTTCACTGAAGCGATACTTGGACAACTTGCAACGCCTGAAACTATCGCTGCCTTTCGCAAAGAGCTAGGCTTGGACCAAACAGCACTTGTACGCTATTTAAACTGGATTGGTGGCGTATTGCAGGGTGATTTTGGTAGCTCATTCTCAGGTAAAGGTTCTGTTACAGGCGGCACCGGTGGTGATCGATCTCGAGACGTCGTTGATTTGATCGCTCCACGCTTGTGGAATACATTATTTTTAGCTGGAATGACGGCTATTATTGCGGTGCCTCTTTCGTTATTTTTAGGTGTCACCAGTGCCCTTTATCGAAATTCAATATATGATAGGGCTGTCAATGTTACCTCGTTGACAACAATTTCATTTCCTGAGTTTTTTGTAGCTTATGTTTTGATTTTAATCTTTGGCTCACTGTGGCCAGTACTTCCAACTTTAGCAAATGTTGATGCCGCTACACCTATGCTTGAACGGATTCAGCGCTGTGCCTTGCCAGCGCTCACCCTAACACTGGTAATTATTGCGCATATGATGCGCATGACACGGGCCGCTATTATAAATCTTTTGGCCAGCCCGTATATTCAAATGGCTATCTTGTCGGGGGCATCAAAGCGAGAAGTTATCATAAAACATGCACTGCCAAATGCATGGGCGCCAATTGCGACTGTAATCGCCTTTAATCTTGCTTATTTGGTGGTTGGAGTAGTGGTCGTAGAGGTTGTATTTGTTTATCCCGGGATTGGGCAATTGATGGTGGATTCTGTCACTAGCCGTAACATTCCGGTCGTTCAGGCCTGTGCATTAATTTTTGCTGTAACCTATATTTTACTTAATTTGATTGCAGATATAATCGGTATCGTCACAAACCCAAGGTTGCTTCACCCAAAATGACCGACATTCCTAAAAGCTACTCAGCCACTGGTGAGATTGGAGCGACTTTGCAAAAGCGTAGCCTATGGGCGCGCTTCTTATTGGACCTTAAAAAGTCACCATATACTGCGCGGTTTGGCATGGTAGTGATATTTTTTTATATATTTGTTGCACTTTTCGCCCCTTGGCTTGCTCCTTATGGCGAGTCCCAAGTTTTTCCAGCCCCCTATGAGCCATGGAGCAAGGAATTTGTTTTTGGGACGGACCAGATTGGTCGGGACATCCTTTCCAGAATGATTTATGGCGCGCGTAATACTGTTGGGATTGCCGTGGCGACCACTTTCTTGGCGTTTTTGATTGGTGGGTCTCTAGGACTTGCCGCCGCTATAAACCGATCATGGTTAGATCAGATATTAAGTCGATTGGTTGATGTTCTAATGGCCATTCCAAGTTTGATATTCGCATTAGTCCTTTTATCCATTTTTGGATCAAACATTACTAACTTGGTTTTAATTATAGCGGTTCTGGACAGCACCCGAGTGTTTCGACTGACGCGGGCCGTAGCATTAAATGTAGTTGTTATGGATTATGTTGAGGCGGCCCGTTTGCGCGGTGAGGGTATTGGGTGGATAATGCGGCGTGAGATTTTACCTAATATTTTGCCTCCGCTAATTGCTGAATTTGGACTAAGGTTTTGTTTCGTGTTCCTAACTATAGCAGCTCTTTCGTTTCTTGGTGTTGGTATCCAGCCGCCTACTGCTGATTGGGGCTCAATGGTGCGTGATAATGCGTCACTGATAATGTTTGCTCAATATGATCTAAGGGCTGGCTTGACCCCACTATTACCGGCCGCTGCAATTGCACTTCTTACAGTGGCGATTAACTTTGTTGTGGACTGGTTTTTGCAAAAGACCAGTGGGCTAAAAGATGAGTAGTAAAACAAAAAAGAGTGATGTTCTTTTATCAATCAAGGGATTAAAAATACAGGGTTTCTCTGATGAGAAATGGCACGATATTATTAATGGTATTGATCTGACGTTGCACACAGGTGAAGTTCTTGGGCTAATTGGTGAGTCCGGAGCAGGTAAGTCAACATTGGGTCTTGCTGCCATGGGATATACCCAACCTGGGTGTCGCATCACAGAAGGTGAGATAATATTTGACGGAGTTGATTTAGCTAAATTAACAGACGGAGAAAAACGCAAATTTTGGGGTACCCGCATGACCTACGTAGCGCAATCTGCTGCGGCGGCATTCAATCCTGCTCGTCGGTTAATTGTACAAACTACGGCCTCGACCATTCGGGCAGGAATTAAAGACCAAAGCTCCGCTTACGAAGACGCACAACAATTGTATGATGTTTTAAACTTGCCGGATCCGGAAAACATTGGTGAGCGTTACCCTCATCAAGTTTCGGGAGGGCAATTGCAAAGGGTGATGACAGCAATGGCAATGTCGCCAAGGCCAGATCTGTTAGTCTTTGATGAACCTACGACAGCGCTGGACGTGACGACACAAGTTGAAGTGTTGGCGTCAATGCGGTCAATAGTAGAAGAATTTAATACTGCAGCAATCTATATAACGCATGACCTTGCCGTCGTGGCGCAAATGGCTGACGTTATAAAGGTACTTCGCTATGGCAATGAAGTTGAAGAGGCGCCTACGCGCCAAATGTTAAGCGCGCCACAACAAGAATACACAAAATCTCTTTGGTCGGTAAGGTCGCTTGAAAAGTCACAGCAGGTAGTCAAGGATTCAGTGTTGTCGCTTAAGGGCATTAACGCTGGGTACGGTGCAGCAAAAGTATTAAACAATGTAAATATTGAAGTTCCCAAAGGTTCAACTGTGGCGGTCGTAGGTGAGTCAGGTTCCGGAAAGTCGACGGCTGCGAGAGTGATCACTGGGCTCTTGCCGCAGATGTCAGGAAGCGTGCAGTTTAATGGTGAGGATTTGCCACCAGCGCTTGCCAATCGCAGCAAAGATCAGAAACGTCGAATCCAGATGATTTATCAAATGGCAGATACCGCCATGAACCCACGCCAAACGGTTCGTGAAATAATAGGGCGACCACTTGAGTTCTACCTTGGCATGCGTGGATCTAAGAAAACTCAACGAATAACAGATTTACTTGAGATGATTGAGCTCGATGCGAGCTTTATGCAACGTCTACCTGGAGAATTATCCGGTGGACAAAAGCAACGGATCTGCATCGCCCGTGCACTGGCGGCAGAACCGGATTTCATAATCTGTGATGAGGTAACCTCTGCGCTGGATCAGATCGTGCAGGAAGGTATCCTAAAACTCTTGCTAAGGTTGCAAGAAGAATTAGGATTAACTTACCTTTTCATTACCCATGATATCTCAACGGTAAACGCCATTGCTGATCAGGTGGTTGTTATGAACCAGGGGGAAGTGGTGGAGCAGGGTTTGAAAACTGAAGTATTTCAGCCGCCACACCCTGAGTATACTGAGCTACTTTTGTCATCAGTGCCTGAAATGGATCCCGATTGGCTTACAAACCTTATAGCCAAACGACCTCAGCAATCGTCTTAAGAGTTACCTGTGGTCTCGCTCTATGCGCTCTGAGATTTCTTTTTTAAAAACTAGATTGTTATTTTCATATGCCTCTAGGCGTGCTGTGAGATGGAAGTATTTTGCATCTGAAGTCATATTTGTATAAGTTTCTGTTCGAACTGACCAGTCGCCGCGACTATTTTCGTAGGTCCAGTGGGTTCGCCCACTAGCGCTTAGTGGGTCGTCAGGTTGAATGCTCCACCATTTGCGTGCGACAGATCCATGGACAAGTCCATGGTCTAGATCTTTTGTACTGCCAAAGTCATCTACAATTTCTAGGGTTACAGTGCCAGTGGTCATATCAGTAATTTGACGTCGCTTATTTTTTGGAGATCGAAGAACTTCGATTTGCCAAGGTGGATCTGCTTCTGGTGGAGGAAACTTACGCTCATCTTGGTTTCCACTGGGCCTAACGGGAATATTGATTTCGCCGGCATGCAAAGTCAGTTCAACTGGAACTGGTGATGGCCATAGCAAGGGCCAATAGGTGGGAGAAATGGCCACACGAACGCAATGACCCGCTGGCACGCGATAGGCCATCTGATCCAGAACTATAGAAACCTCATATTCTTTATTAGGAATTAAAGGTTTGGCGACTGTGTGGCCGTCACGATGGCAAAGGTTCAGAACCCCATATGTCATTCTGGTTGAGGCTCCATCTGGATGAATGTGGTTCAGGCGTACTGCAATTTGAGCGACTGGCTGGTCGGAGCTAAGCTTTAATTTTAGAGTTGGTGAGCCAATTATATCGAAGCTTTCTTCCAGGGGTTGGGACGTAAAGCAGGCCGATAGGGCGTCGTCAACGCGTTGGTCATCCGGCATTTCTGGACCTAGCCAAATTGCGCAAAACTCGCCCGCTGCACCACCACAGTTTTGAGTGGAGGTTACCTTAGAATTTAATTCAGAAGGAAGATTTCCTAAAATACCACTCGGCTGCAGATGCCAGCAATGATGCTGGAACTTTGCAGGCCATTTTTCCTCTGTAATCCAATGGCCACTGCGCTGGCCATACCAGCTGTGAGGCCGCACCCCATCCATTAAATATGCAGTATAGGCTGGATCTTGGAGAACGCCAGTTTCCTTACCTTTTAGCCATTGATCCCACCATCGAAGGGCTTCTTGCAAAAACCCAATTCGTGGCTCAGGGGCGGCAAAATGTGGATATTTATGGACCCATGGTCCAACAATACCTTTAACTGGTGATTTTATATTTTCAACGAGATGTGAGACTGTATTTTTATATGCATCTCCCCAGCCTCCAATAGCCAATGTAGCCGCTCTAATTTTAGAATAATCCTCGCAAACTGAGCCGTGTTGCCAATATGCGGTACGGTTTTGATGGCCTAACCAAACTATAGGTAGAAAGGGCTCAGATTCTAGCCGTTGTAACCACATATCCCGCCAGTTATCGCCCACTAAAGCTGGATCTGGCGCTCGTGAGGAATATGACCACATAGTTGCGCCCCAACCTAAGTTTTCATTTAGTAGGCAACCGCCCTTATAGTGAATATCGTCAGCATATCGGTCGACAGTAGAACAAAGCGTAATAATTGCCTTTAGAGCAGGAGGTTGTCTTGCCGCCACTTGGAGTGAGTTGAACCCACCCCAGCTGATCCCCATCATGCCAACAGTGCCACTGCACCAAGGCTGTTCAGTCAGCCAAGTGATAGTTGCCTCGGCATCTTGTAATTCTTGTTCGGTATATTCGTCCTCCATAAGCCCCTGGCTATCGCCGTTGCCACGCATGTCGACACGGATACAGGCATACCCATGCTTAGCAATATAAGGATGTGTAAGGCTGTCTCTGGCCGTGGTTCCATCGCGTTTGCGATAGGGGAGAAACTCCAAGATTGCAGGGACTGGTAAGTCTGAAGCATTGTCTGGCAGCCAAACTCGAGCAGAAAGCCGACAGCCATCTGGCATAATGATTGCCATATCTGGTATTTCAATAATTTTGCTTAATAGAGACATTTTTCGCTCAGTTCAGAAATTAAAATTAGGTTTTATCCCAATGCTCTGGGCTTTATTTGTCAAGCAATGCTTTGCTAAGAAATCTAATATGGTTTGGTGGAAACCTATTTTTGAATTGGCTAGTTTGCTTCAGGTAATTGAAGTTAGATGTTTCAAGAAAGTTCAAAAATTCCTATTTGACATACCTTAGTAATTTAATCAGGATACCGTTAGATTAGTGATTCAGGCAGTAAGCTCAGAAGAGGCCAAGAATTAATATAATGTGAGGATTTTGAAATGCAGCAGCCGACGGCGAACAAAAAAACTAAATTTTACGACAATCCAGACGTTGATTCAAAAGCAAATGAGTCAGTTAAGCCTATCGCGTCATTGTGGTTTATGGCTGGCAATATGATTTCCATTAACGCGAAGCCGACAAATGCAATTTCAGGAAATTTATCATGAATTTCAATGTAATCCCGCCAAAGCAAAAGGCCCAAGAAATTTTGCCGACATACTCTGCTAAAGAACTGACAGAAGGTGGTGATCAAGCGAGCATCATATTAGATGATCAGCATTATAAACTTCGGATAACACGATCTGGGAAACTGATACTGACTAAATAATTAATTATTGGTTCTGTTGCATATGGAACCCATTTTAAAAGGTAGCATCATTTTAATTAACAGAAATATGTACTTTACTTCACAATTTTCTGAGATTCTTATTCAGAATATTTATTAAGATATTTTTGTCGTGCATCCTAACCAATGATCAGTCTAGAGTAAGTATCTTACCTCTATTGAGGAATTTGGATATGGAAATTTGGCAGGAAACAGCGAAAACAATCGCTGAAAAAATTCAAAGGCATGAGATCTCAGCGGAAGAGGCAACTAAAAGTGCTTTAAGCCGTATGGCGCATGTAAATGCTTCTATAAACGCTGTTGTAGATAATTTTGATGAGGAAGCCTTAAGCGAAGCGCAACTTATTGACAGCAAAATTAATGCGGGAGAGACAGTTGGTAGTTTGGCTGGGGTGCCCGTAACAGTAAAAGTTAATGTTGATCAGATTGGACACGCTACAACCAATGGTTTGCGGCTACAAAAAGATCTGCTTGCTAGTAAAGATAATCCAGTTGTTGCCAACTTACGAAAGGCTGGGGCCATTATTATTGGCCGCACTAATACCCCAGCATTTTCTCTAAGGTGGTTCACACGTAATTCGCTTCACGGGCATACAAAAAACCCGCTAAATCCAAAAACCACACCTGGCGGGTCGTCTGGTGGTGCTGCTGCCGCGGTTGCTGCAGGTATTGGAGCAATCGGTCATGGTACAGATATAGCCGGCTCTATTAGGTATCCAGCCTACGCTTGTGGGGTTCACGGCTTGCGGCCTTCTTTAGGCAGGGTACCAGCGCATAATTTTTCTGGGCCTGACCGATTTATTGGGGCTCAGTTGACTGCAGTTTCTGGGCCTATTGCTCGCTCAATTGGTGATTTGAGGTTGGCCCTGGATGTCATGTCGCAGCCTGACATGCGTGATCCGTGGTATGTTGCCATGCCATTAACAGGTAATGCAGTACCGAAACGTATAGCTATTTCTACCTCACCTGACGGTTTGGAAGTTGATCCAAAAATTAAAGCCGAATTGTTACAAGTTGCCTCTAAAATTGAAGCAGCTGGATGGCAAGTAGAGGAGGTTGATCTTCCACCATTACGTCAAGCAATGGAAAACCAGTTATTTCTTTGGATGGCTGAGATGACATATGGAGTTGGTGGTACTTTGTTGCGTGAACAAGACCCTGACGCGTCAAAAGTATATGAGGGGCTGCTAAACCACAGGAAAAATAGCAAGTTAAATGATGTGATGGACGTTTTACAAACACGGGCGGCTCTGACCCGCAAGTGGAGACTATTTTTAGAGACATACCCCGTCGTTCTATGCCCAGTATCTGGTAAACTGCCTTTTAAAGACTTGGTTGACCTTGGATCACAATCTGAGTTTGATCAAATAGTGGAGGCGCAAATGCTTCAGATTGGATTACCCTTTATGGGCTTGCCATGCCTCAGCGTAACAACTGGAAAGGTTGAAAATAGCCCTATTGGTGTTCAGCTAATATCAAGCCATTTCCGGGAAGATTTATTATTAGATATCGGTGAAATTATAGGACCCAATATCGAAGTTGTATCACCAACATTCTGAGTACATTAGACTTACTAATTTGGAGTTCTTTCAAACCATGTATGAAAACCTTATTGGCCTAGATAAAAATACGAATTTTTATAAGACACTAAATTTTAGCTCTAAATCTACGAACTAAGATACCAGTCAAAAGGCCAAGAAATACGCCCAACGTGTCTGCTTGGAAATCTTTTATATCACCGAAACGGTTAACGTATGGCTGAATGATTTCAATCGATGCAGCCAAACATAATGCAAACACTGTTATCGGTATCCAGTAGGTACGGCTTGCAACTGTTATCGGGTACACTAAAATTGCAAACGCAACAAAATGCTGCCACTTGTCTGTTCCAGGTACGTCCATTTTTTCAGGTAGGACAGTAAGTGTCCCAACACAAATGGCTATTGTGAATACAACAGTAAGAAATATGGCACTTCTTATGTCTGGTAATATTAAGAATTTTAAATACTTTGACATCGGTTATGTTTCTAATCAGCTAAAAAGTCATATCATAACACGCGCGAATTTAAATGATATAAAAAGCGGAGGTCTGATGAAACCTAAGCTCAGTACCAAACCTTCCTATTCAATTGAATACTTTACATTTTGACTAATTTTTCAGAGCGTAATAAGTTCTAGGCATCGATTAGAAAGGATATAAAAACATGGATCAGACTTTAAGATCTTCAATTCAAACGAGTACTTTTTACTATTTTTTAATAGTTATGTTTGTAATTACTGTCTCTCAGCTAACCACTATGACAGTAATTATGTTTGCTGATATTTCAGGAAAAGAACATTTAGTGGCAGCATCTGTGATTGGACCAGTCTTAGTTGGAGCATTTGGAATTATACGTATACTCACCAATATGCAATTAATTGTTGGAGAGATGGATGCAAAGATGTTGGCAACAAACTGGGGCAAAGAAATTTCGTCGATCCCGTTTGGTATATTGAAGTTTGTATTTTCTGGAATTTTTGTGGCTGTGGCAATTGTACAACTCATAACAATCTACTGAAGTTATATTTAAAAACCTGGCTGGTGGCGTGTACAACATACGCCACTAGACCACTTATATTCTCCAAAAATAGACCTGCAACTGACGCATGGCGGCAATTCCAATTTGGTTGATGTGGCTGAATCAGTCGTGCGATAGGTTAACGTTATCATAAAATTGGAGAATAAAATGTTTAGAAAGCTTTTTCGAAGAATGGTTGTATCGCGCCAAGTTTCGGCTGCGGAAACTATTCTAAGTTATTTATCAGACAGTCAATTGGCTGACCTGGGCTACAATCGCGACACATTTGTGGAAACAAACAAAGCTCGACTTATTGCTGAACTTGATGCGGCAAACGCAAGGCTCATTGGCAAACTTGAGGGGGCAACCAAAGCTAATATGAATTTGGTATCGGTAAACCCAAATCTCTTGGGCGCTGTTTGATTATTAATTAACTGTTATGTTTGGAAATCTCAAAAATATTTGAGCGCATTGGTGGGTTAAAATTTCTTTAAAATTCTTCGTAGTGTACCACTAAGTCAATCACAGAAATTTTTTTTAGCAAATAAAAACTTAGTGATTGTCCAAGACAGCAGTAATTACCATCTGCAAACAGCAACCATTAGGAAGTTCAGACTTATGCGCCTGACGTGCTGGACGTGCTGTCTCGTCTGGGAACAATAACAACCAATGCGGGTTTACTAAACTACGATCTTTTTTGTCGGCAAAATACATATCCACTTTTACTATGTCTTGTACTGAGCCTCCGGCATCGTTGATTATGTTTTTTAAATATTCAAAGGCTAGAGCAATCTGGACAGACTTATCTGATGAATATTCACCGCTAACTGTGTCCTGGCCTGAAATTGATGAACTTATTAAAACGCCCCGATGCAAGGCTGCAGCTGGGATTGGGTTTTTATGGTGGGGAACATTATTTGGATTTATTGATAAAGCCATCAGGCCCCCCCAGATTGGTGTTGGATAGGATTGCTTAATTCACCCAATGGTTCGATCGAAATACTGATGTTACCCAGTTCTTCGCCTATCAAGAGGCTTTTGTGACCTCTTGGAAATCGGCCAGAACCCTTACCAGTTGTCCCAAATGAAATTATGTCACCCGGTTCTAACGTAAAATACCGACTAGCTTCAGCGATGCATTCCTCTACACTAAATCGATAGTTCGCTGTATTGTCTTGAGTGAAAACCTCTTCGCCCAAACGTCCAACAACGGCGAGTTCATTTGGGTTTGTGATTGCCGCTCGTGGCGTGATCCAAGGGCCCATTGGGCCAAATGTATCAGTTCCTTTGGATCGAGTGTGGTACACGTAATAAGCGTCGGTATCGTCTGGCCCATTAAGGTTACGCCATTGATAGAACTCAGGTCTTGCCATGTCCTTATCATAAGTGATCGCTATACTATCTTTCTGGAATTTTAATCCATGAGATGTCACGTCATTATGGATCATATAGCCAAATACATAATCCAAAGCGTCTTTTTCAGTGATGTGCTTTGCCTTGCGGCCAATGATTGCGCATAGCTCGGGCTCGGGAATAACTGCGCCCCAATTAGGATCAACGATAATTGGTTTCAGGTGGCCCTGGAGTGCCGAAGGAGGTTTTAGAAAGTAATTCGGTACACCGGGGTCTTTGTGTGCTTTCTTCATTAGTTCTTTGTTGTTAAATGCAACTCCAAGAATTTTGGACGGATTAGGTATAGGTGGAGCCCAATCTTCTGGATAGAAGCCCTCGAAACTGTCAGCTGTCGGAATTAATTCTGATAACAAGTTGGGCTTTTGATCTGCCTCAATTATTAACTCCAAGAGAGATGAAAAATCTGGGTGATTTCCCATTGCACAAACATCTTTGAGTAGACGAGCCCGGCCGTCTGAAGCCTGAACGATTGGTGTCAACTTGCCCTTCTGGTAAATAGTTCCAAATTTCATCTCTGTTAAACCTCCGCCAAGTAATCTTCTAACGTCACAGGCGATGCCTCCATCGTTGGTGGTTCAATTGTCACAGCCTCGAACGGGGTTGCCTCATAAAACCATTTTTTAGGTGCAGGAAAGCCCCACAATTGTGATCTCCTTGTATCTGAGAGGTCCCATCTTTTAGGAGCATGATTTATATCTATATAATTATAATGGCTGGTAAAAATCTCT
>JAFMEA010000115.1 GCA_017856985.1 Planktomarina sp. | reverse complement strand
TGTAGCCCCCTTAAATACAATCATAAATGGCCCCTAAGCTTAGCAGCAACTTCACGCTCTTCGTTTGAGAAATGCTTTTGACCATCTCCCATTGCCTGACTAATTTTCCTCACCGAGCTCACTAAATGTCTCAGGCCATTTGGCTCAAGAGATGCCGACTGGTCTGAGCCATACATCGCTCTGTTAAGCGTGATATGACGTTCTAAAGACGTTATCTGCAAGGCCACTGCGGCGGTTGAAATCGCAACGCCCGTTTCATGACCACTATAGCCAACATTACAGCCATAGCGCTCTCTTAAAGCAGGAATTAACAATAAGTTAGCGTCTTGATCCTTCATAGGGTAGGTGGAAATTGTATGCATTAATTCAAAAGAACATTTTGCATCAATAAAAATTTCAACGGCCCTATCAATATCATAAAATGTAGACATTCCAGTTGATATAAATGTGTGCTTCTTCTCACTCGCAATCATTTCCAAAAGTGCAGTATCAACAAGCATAGCCGAAGCCACTTTATTGTAGGGACAATTAAATTGTGCTAGAAACTTCTGGCTATTTTTGTCCCAGGCCGACGCATACCATTGAATCTTTTTTTGCCGGCAATAATCGTCTATCGCTTCATACTCGGCTTGACCAAATTCTAATCCTTCTTTTTGTTCACGCTGCGTTGTCCCCCACGGACTCTCTCGGAACCCGTCTAGCGTTTTCTTAGTATAGACAATATCAATATCTCTTTTCTGAAATTTAACAGCATCACATCCCGCTTCCACAGCGATATCAATAAGTTCCTTACAAATCGCTAAATCTCCGTTGTGATTAATACCTATCTCAGCAGATATAAAAACTGACATAATGTCTCCACTTCTTTTTCAAATTAGCATCATCCGCGCCCATTATTACTCTTAGACTATCTAAAGCTATCCCTTAACCGTTATTTATTTTTTAAAATGCCTTCCCTAAAATACCTGACCCTTGCAAGAAATTTTGGAGGAGAATGTTAAAGACGAATAAAACGTATTAATCGTCAATTTATCAGCGTTACCCCTTTAGCACTCAGTCTTAAATTTTTGTTGCAAAGAACGTCATAACACTTCCATAAAATGGCGGCGAAACCGTGTCTTCATCCATCATTTTCAAAAGATTGCTTTCAGTAAAATAGTCTGTTTCAAAAAAAGGAAATTCAACCTTATCAATTTTGAAACCATGATCTCTCAAAAATCTATGCATCGAATCTGAGGTAAAAAGTGATATATGCGTGTTATCATGCAGCAACCTGAACTTATTATTATATCTACGTGCTGCGGCTGAATCAAAATTTGGCGTTCCTAGGATGCAGGTTCCACCATGTTTCAGAAGTTGATGGATTTTTTTGATCGCAAAAACCGGATCCTCTAAATGCTCAAAGACATGATGAGCAACGATAACGTCAAATTTCTGTGTTGTACGATAAGTCTCTAAAGTACCATTATATATTGTTCCATATTTAGCTGCATAAGTGGATGCAAATTTAGATATCTCCACGCCGCACTTTAACCAGCTATCATCAAGGGCGGAAAGTAGCCACCCGGGGCCACAACCAATGTCCAAAATAGACTTACCCTTTTGATGAGACATTAACTCACTCAGTATCTCACCTTGAAAGTTTTTAAGCTTATGCTCACGCTCTTTATCAGTAAGCAAATGTCTGACGCTGCCATCTGGGTCTACCGTGGTCTCGTGATATTCTTCTTCGAAGCTAGAGTGAGGGAAGACGGACAAAATAGTCTTCTGTATTATATAAATTATTAATTAAATTACTCAAATCTGCCGGAAATCAATCTTCACTTTCAGCAGTCATAGCGTAAACATTTTCTTAGTTTTGAATAAATATTACTTATGCATATTCTGCTTATTCATACCCATATATTCGAAAAATAATTAAGAGCCCGCTCCTTAAAAAAGGAAGGCAGCACATGCCACCTTCCTTTTTCATGTTAGTTATTAACGGTAATGACACTACCATAATATTATCACACTCTATTCTATAGGTCTGACAGCAGTCCCAGAATAGCTTGTGAAGACCTGTTTGCCTGAGAGAGCATCGCCTGTGCTGCTTGATTAAGCACCTGAGCTTTTGTTAGCTCACTCGTCTCTTTGGCAATGTCTGAGTCATTAATTCGTGACCGCGCTGCTTGCGTGTTGACTGAAATATTCGATAAATTATTGATCGTATATTCCATGCGAGACATCGTTGCACCAAGATCTGAGCGTTCTAAGTCAATTCTAACCAATGCACCATCAATAGCCGTCATCATGCGCTGTGAATTTAAAACAGTTAACACATCAAGGTCAGCTACCGAAGTAAGAGCCGCCGCAGATGGGTCACCGGAGAAAAAGCCACCAGGGTTAGTAATTACCCCTGAATTAGATGCCGCACTGCCAATCGTGAAGACAACGTTTCCGCTTGTCGCGCCAAGGGTCGAGGAATCTACAGTTAACGTATCACCATAAGTATAGCTACTGCCGTTATTAAGAATTTGGACTGCTGAAATTGCGTTACTTGCTACGGTAACCTGAGCGGTCATACCAGCAGCGCCAGCCACACCAACGGTCCCATTTGTTAAATTAACCAGATAAGTGCCGTCTGTCATTGTTCCAACTACACTAGTGACGTCTGGCGTATTTGATGCAAAAAGATCCGGGTCAGCAGCTGTTCCAACACTAGATGATGTGACTGAGTAGATAAAGGGTGAGTGGAATTCCACCTCGCCACTGACCTGAACCGTATTTGGGTCAAAATTATCAACAAGGTCCAGGGCGTTCCCAGCATCAGCAAAGGTATGGTCGGCGCCAGATACTGTTAAGTTAGGAACTGATAAATTAACCAGCTCATAATTTTCTAGAACAATGTCATAACCTTCATTTGATAATAAAGTGATTTTAGAGCCTGTGACATCTAACGTCGCTGTAATACCTGTCTTACCAGTAGTATTATTAATGGCAGCAGCAAGTTTCGATAAATCAGCCGCACGACCATTTGTTTGACCAAAATCGACGCTACCAGCAATCTGCACGACTTCTGTATTTTTGCCATAAAGGTTAAACATCACTGTATCGGTCGTCTCAGAAGACTGGTCAGCGAAGGATAAATTCAATCGTGTTTGCGCAGTTGCATAAACACCAGTCGTACCCTCAACCGCATTCACAGAAGACACAACGTCTTTTGCTGTTGACCCGCCATTTACATCAACCACAACAGTGCCCACATTACCATAAATAGTAATGTTTTCTGTTTCTTGAATTCTCGGCGTTACATCAGCCAGCTCGTTGACCGCAACCGGATTTGTAGCGGGCAGAAATGTTGCAGCGGCATTTGAAGTTGTATCTGTTCTGAGGATATACTCCCCAAGGCCGGTTGGCTTTACATCTTCAATAGACAGAATTGCCTGGTCAGATGGCGCAAATCCTACTTGGAAAGTCGTATTCACAAAATCGCCATTCAGCATTTTAACGTTGTTGAATGTGCTACTCTCGGCAATACGATGCAGCTCGATTTGCAACTGACCTACTTCGTTATTAATCGCAATTCTATCTTGGCCTGTGTAAACACCATTGGCAGATTGAACCGATAATTCTCTCATCCGATGAAGAATTTGCGACACTTCAGCGAGCGCTCCTTCAGCAGTTTGTGTAAGAGATATAGCATCTCCTGCATTACGAATAGCGGCTTCAATACCCCTGATTTGTGAAGTCATTCGATTCACAAGGGACGCGCCAGCAGCATCATCAACTGCATGGTTAATTCGCAAACCAGATGCAATACGTTCCAAAGAACGGTTCATCGCTTCTTCTTTGTTCTGCATGTGATACAGTGTCGTAACACCGGCCATGTTCGTATTTATCTTGCTCATGATACTTCTCGCCAGATACAATAAATTGACATATTACTGACATGCAAACTACATGCCACTTTAGGGGCAACTTTTAAAAATGCGTTTAGTGAAGACTTAAATAAGCTGCCACTCTTTGACAAATGGCACTTCACACTCTTTGCGTTATTCATTTTCAGTCTTCGGAACTGGTTCCACATTTCAATGTCTTCCTTTGACAATTACCTGTGTTAATTATGCAAATTAAATGCCAATTGACACATTATCTCAAAAAATCAAACAAGCTTTGCTGACCAACTTTTGCAAAAGCCTGGTGCGCTGCATCGCGTGATACCATTAAAGACTGCAACTCAGTCACAAGGGCAGTAAGATCTACATCCTCAAGCTTTGCTACCTCGGCTGTTACAATGAGTTCGCGTGAACGAATAACATCCATTTGCAAATCTGCTTTTGTTGCATGAGCTCCGACATAAGCTTTTTGAAGACTGAGATTTGAGAGAGCTTTGTCAAAATTCAACATGCTTTCTCGAAGAAGCTGGCCTGTATCTGTGAGGCGGACAGCGTTCAAAACGGGTGTTCCGTTCCCATCAACTGCTGTGAGTTCTACATAGGACGTCATATCATCCTTAGAAAATTCGTATCCATCTATCTCAATTTCACTAAGCGTAATCGCCCCGTTACTTGAATCTAGCAAGGAAACAGTGCCATCAGCCTCAAGGGTCGCTGTCACACCAGTCTGGCTTGTTTGTGCATTAACCTGATCGACAAACCCTTGA
>JAFMEA010000032.1 GCA_017856985.1 Planktomarina sp. | reverse complement strand
TTTGAATAACCATGGAAATTGAGCCGCTGCCCAACCAATCCTGTACCCGCACCCACATCAAGTATCCTACCTTTTTGGAAAGCCTTTAGATTTTCTGCAAAAGCATCTGCCACACGAATAGGTAAAGCGTAGCCCATATTTTTGGCAAAATCATGGTCGTAAGTTTCAGCCCATTCTGCATAAAGCAATCGATTTTCACTAGGTGATTGCAATGCATATGCCGCATCCAAGTTAGGTTTTTCTACCATACTCTAGTCCATCGCAAATTGTATCTTCTACTATGTCCACTTAGAGCTTATTAAGGTGATATGACCAAGTGTTTACTTTGTATTGGATACGGTTTTTCCGCTCAGGCGTTGACTGCTGATCTTCAGCAACAAGGTTGGGATATCATCGGAACAACTCGTAGTGAAAGTCGAGCAGATGAAATGCATCAGGCCGGCGTGAAATCAATTATCTGGCCAGGCAATGACCTAAACAGGGCATTAACAGAGGCATCACATCTTCTAATTTCCGTCGCACCTAATTCAAAAGGTGATCCTATTCTCAAAGAAGTAGATCTAAAAAATTACAGTTTTACTTGGGTGGGATATTTATCAACCACTGGCGTTTATGGGAACCATAATGGAGCATGGGTTGATGAAGCATCCTCACTGACACCGGCAACAAAACGGGGTAAATTGAGGGTAGAGGCTGAGGCTGCGTGGTCAAGTTTTGATCTGCCACTGCATATATTTCGCCTTGCAGGCATATACGGTCCAGGGCGCGGTCCATTTTCAAAAGTAAGAAATGGAACCGCTCGAAGAATTATCAAAGACGATCAGGTGTTCAGTCGAATTCATGTCGATGATATTTCTCAAGTTTTAGAAGCCTCAATCATGCAGCCTAGGCCGGGTGCGATTTATAATATATGTGACGACGAACCCGCACCACCACAAGATGTCATTGCATACGCTGCCCGACTCTTGAAGTTGCCAATCCCACCAGACCTCCCTTTTGAGATTGCTGAAATGACCTCAATGGCGCGCAGTTTTTATGCTGAGAATAAGCGCGTTCAGAATAATTTAATAAAATCAGAGCTTGGTATAACCTTAAAATATCCTAATTATAGAGTTGGATTAAACAGCCTTCTTAGCCAAAAACATCATAGCTAAAATAAAAGCCTGTCAAACAGGAAAAGATGATTTAAAAAACGATATGATGGGCCATTAGTGGTAACGGACATGGGATCTTTAAGAAATAACTTCCAATACAAAGATACAACCATAGCATTTACTATTCCAGAAGACCTAACGAATACATCCCAACGATTATTCCATTGCCCATGGCTATTTTACAAAAGCCTCCAAAAAATGAGCAAAGAAAAAAGACCCCACACAGTAAAATAGCGCGAAGGCCCTCCAGGTTGTGTCTAATTTGATATAATACAAATATAAAGTTTATAAAAAAAAGCTAATGAAAACAGCAGTATTCTATAACTTAGAGTACCTATGTTGCTGATCATATCATGCTCTGGCCTTGAGTGTGGAAACGGCTAACGTCTCCAAAACTTTTTCTTGGATATCTTTAGACGAAAGTTTAGCTTCTCTATACATATCATCTGGATTTGCCTGGTCGATGAAGGTATCTGGCAATACCATGGAGCGGAATTTGAATCCCCGGTCAAAAACAGCTTCTTCCGCCAAAAGTTGGGCAACATGGCTACCAAATCCACCAATGGCACCCTCTTCCACCGTAATTAATACTTCATGAGTTTCAGCAAGTTCTAAGATCAATTCACGGTCTAGCGGCTTTGCAAACCGAGCATCTGCGACAGTAGGTTTAATGCCTTGTGCTGCAAGAGCTTCTGAGGCGGTCAACACTTCACTCAGCCTAGTTCCAAAAGATAGTATTGCGACTTTTGTTCCTCTTTGAATTATCCTACCTTTTCCAATTTCTAGCGCCTGAGCACTTTCTGGCATAGTGCAGCCAACGCCCTCACCTCTGGGAAACCTGAACGCAATTGGACCAGCGTCATATTCGACAGCAGTTGCAACCATGTGGCAAAGTTCTGCTTCATCAGCTGCGGCCATGACTACAAAGCCCGGCAAATTTGCCAAAAACCCAATATCAAATGAGCCCGCATGCGTAGCGCCATCAGCACCTACGAGCCCAGCGCGATCGATAGCAAATCGTACTGGCAAACGCTGGATTGCGACATCATGTACAACTTGATCATAACCGCGTTGTAAAAAAGTGGAATAAATAGCGCAAAAAGGCTTCATGCCGCCAGCAGCTAAGGCGGCCGAAAAAGTTACACCATGCTGTTCGGCAATGCCCACATCAAAACAGCGACTTGGATAGCGTTCCGCAAAAAGATTAAGACCCGTACCGTCTGGCATCGCAGCTGTTACAGCACAGATTTTATCGTCTCTGCCAGCATGATCTAATAATGCTTTTGCAAAGACAGAAGTATAGGAAGGTGCATTCGAGATTGCTTTAGTTTGAGAACCAGTCACGATATCAAATTTACCAACCCCGTGGCCTTTGTCGCTCGCCGTCTCTGCGGGAGCGTAACCCTTACCTTTTTTTGTGATTACATGAACCAACATTGGCCCGTCGGCACGTTCTCTAACCATTCGCAACACCGGCATTAATTGATCCAAGTCGTGTCCATCAATTGGCCCAAGATAATTAAACCCTAACTGCTCAAAAATGGTCCCACCCACTGTCATGTGCTTAACCATATCTCGGGCACGCTTGGCACCTTCTCTAAAAGGTTCAGGTAGCAGTGAAACTGCACCTTTGGCTGCTGCCTTAAATTCTTGAAAAGGGGCTCCAGCATAGAGTTGGCTTAAGTATGCAGAAAGTGCCCCAACCGGCGGAGCAATTGACATCTCATTGTCATTTAAAATTACAATCATGCGTTTTTTTAGATGGCCGGCATTATTCATCGCCTCAAAAGCCATACCTGCACTCATTGCGCCATCACCAATCACAGCGATTGTATCACCAATACCATGTTCAGGTGCTCCCCCTAGGTCCCGCGCAACCGCAAAACCTAGGGCAGCCGAAATAGAGGTCGAAGAATGTGCTGCACCAAATGGGTCATACGGGCTCTCACTGCGTTTGGTAAACCCACTTAGCCCACCCTTCATCCGCAAAGTTCGAATGCGATCTCGGCGACCCGTCAATATCTTATGTGGGTAAGTTTGATGAGAAACATCCCAGATAATACGGTCTTTTGGAGCATCAAAGATCGCGTGCAACGCTACAGTCAACTCAACCACACCTAATCCAGCACCAAGATGCCCACCCGTTTCTGATACGGCCGAAATAGTTTCAGAACGTAGCTCACCAGCCAGTTCATGGAGTTCTAGATCAGTTAATAATTTTAAATCTGCAGGCGTTGACACTCTATCTAAAATTGGAGTTACTGGATGGCCAGTCATAGATGTGACCCTTTCACTTCTCTCGTGACACAACAAACTGTGCCAATTTTTTTAATGTTAACGCTCTATCCCCGAAAGGTTCTAAAGCATTACAGGCCTCATCCGCAAGAGCTTGTGCTCTAAGCTTTGCAGGCGCCAAACCCAGAAGGGACACAAACGTCGCTTTTCCTGCATCATTATCTTTGCCAACGGCTTTTCCGACAATGTTGCTATCCCCTTCTACATCCAAAATATCGTCCACAATTTGAAAAGCGAGACCAAGCGCCTGAGAGTATTCTCTCAGCTCTTTTGGGTCTTCACATGCCAAAATAGCGCCAGCAACGGCAGACCATTCAATTAGTGCACCTGTTTTATTACGCTGTAATTCTGATATATCATCCAAACCTAATGGGTGAGAAGATGACTCTGCTTCAATATCTTGTGCTTGGCCTAGAACCATTCCCTGTGCTCCAACCGCACGCGCAAGGCTTGAAATTAGGTTTATTCTAATATTTGGATCATCGCTACATTCTCGCTGACTTAGTAGCTCAAATGCGAATGTTTGAAGCGCATCTCCAACCAGAACTGCAGTTGCCTCGTCCCATTTTTTGTGAATTGTGGGAATGCCACGGCGCAAATCGTCATCATCCATGCATGGTAAATCATCATGAACTAACGAGTAAGTGTGTAAAGCTTCGACAGCCGCCGCTGCAGATATTGCATTAGCTTTCGTTACACCCATTAAGGCAGCACTTTCCATCACAAGGAATCCGCGCAGACCTTTTCCACCAAGCAGCGCATAGCGCATGCCATCCACAATATTACCTGATCCGAAAGACTTAAGAGAATTTGTAAGGTAATTCTGTATAGCAATGTTTGCCACATTAAGCTTCTCAGATAACTTTATGTCTTCCATAAGATTGCTACGCTGATCTTATTTTAGCCTGCATCCAGCGGCATTGAACCAGTGGGCTGGCCCTCACTGTTCAAAGTAATAGCTGATACTTTTTCTTCAGCAGCTTTCAACTTTGTTTCACAATGAGATTTCAGCGCAGCACCTCGTTCATACAAGGAAATTGAAGCGTCCAGGGCAACATCCCCTCGCTCAAGTTGTGTTACCACTTGCTCCAGTTCAGCCATAGCATTCTCAAAGCTCATTTCTTCAATCAACTTATCAACCATTCGTTTTATCCCCTCAAAGCCTCAACATGTGATACAACTGACGAAGCTAACGCATTAATATCATAACCGCCTTCCAGGCAGGATACCACCCGGCCATTGCTATGCTTTTCTGCTAGTTTGCGTAATTCCTTTGTTACCCAAGAAAAATCCATTTCGTCCAGCTCCATGCCAGCCAGTGGATCAGCCTTGTGAGCATCAAAACCCGCAGAAATCAACAAAAGTTCTGGGGCCCACCTGTCGACCGCTGGTAATACTTTTTCAGTCATTGCCGTGCGAAAGGCAACTGTGCCAGCACCCTCCATTAATGGCACATTAACTACATTCTCGTATCCACCCGTCTCATGTGCATGGCCAGTTCCAGGGTACAGAGGCATTTGATGAGTGCTAGCAAATAGTATGCGTTCATCACCCTCCACAAGATCCTGAGTACCATTACCATGGTGTACATCAAAATCTACGATTGCTACTCTGCTTAGGCCGTGATGATCTAATGCATGCTTCGCAGCTATCGCGACATTACCAAAAAAACAAAACCCCATAGGGGTCTCTCGCTCACAGTGATGTCCAGGAGGCCGAGTGGCCACAAATACACTTTGCACCTCATCAGCCATTACCATGTCTACAGCTTGGACCGCACCACCAGCGGCGCGTAATGCGGCAGTCAGTGTATCAGGACAAACATGAGTGTCATTATCCAAGGAGGTCCAACCTGAGACAGGCACTGCGGCCTGAATTGCACGTATGTGGCTCTGTGAATGCACCCTAAGCAAATCATCATCTGCCACTAGTGGAGCATCAACTATGTCCAAACCTAACGGAGCTAGTGCATCAAGGATGTACTCTAGGCGTGCCACTTGCTCAGGATGACCAGGTGGATTTATATGCTTCAAACAATCTTTATGGCTAATAATTTTTGTTGTCATATTGGGTGCCTTTATTCCAAACTAAGCATGTACCCTGCTCCTCGAACTGTTTGCAGATAACGCGGCTGTTTTGGATTAGTTTCTATTTTTCGCCTCAATCTGGCAATCTGAACGTCGACTGCGCGTTCCTGTGCTTGACCACCACCACGGCCGAGCTGCTCCACCAAAGTAGCACGGCTCAAAGGCGCGCTACTATTGTTAGAAAAAATCCGCATAAGATGGCTTTCTGTTGCAGTCAATAGGATGCGCTTGTCACCGCACCATAACTCTCCACGATCTACATCATAGGACACCGCCCCCAAATGCAGTACTTTTGGAACCTCAGCATTCTGCTCTAGAGCTGGCGCACGTCTCAATATTGCCGCTAAACGTAATAAAAGTTCTTTTGGTTCAAATGGTTTTGCTAAATAATCATCTGCTCCCGCTTCTAGGCCTCTAATTCTATCTACTGTTTCGCCCTTTGCGGTAAGCAGTAAAATTGGTGTGTTGCGCTTCTCACGGAGATGTTTGGTAAGGGATACGCCATCTTCCCCAGGCATCATGACGTCCATAATGATTAAATCAAAATCCAACCCAGCAAGAATACGCCTCGCATGCCCAGCATCTCTGGCAACCGAAACTAAATATCCATTTTTAATAAGGAATTTTTGCAACAAGACTCGTATACGCTCATCATCATCAATAATTAATAAATGAAAGCCAGAGGTCATAAACGCTGCCCTTTACTGAAACTCTCATAATGCTTTTTTAGTTCGGGATCCATCATAGCCTCCAGAACTGAACGAAACCCCTGCACCGCATCCGGACCTGCCTGACGATAAGCGGCTCGCATACGATCACTCTGAGCATTGGAAAGATTTTGTTCAAACTCAGACCCATCAACTGTCAGGCTCAGATGACGTTGCCTTTTGTCTTGTACCCCGACTTCATTTAATACTAATCCATCTTGAATTAACGTCCTCAGAACACGATTAAGACTTTGCTTAGTAACTCCCAGTGTAGACAGCAAATTGTTTACTGTGGTACCTGGACTGCGCTGAATGAAATGTAGCGCTCTGTGATGCGCTCTACCATAGGACCTTTCTGCCAAGATACGATCTGGATCAGCTGTAAAACCTCGGTAAGCAAAAAACATTGCCTCAATGCCTTTTCTTAATTGTTCATCAGTTAAAAAAAGTAATCCACTTGTATTTTCTGGCTGACTATTTCCCACGAAAACGCCACTCCCTTTATTATAAATCCTTGCCTGACAATACGTCAGTGTTATTGACATTCCAAGAATCAATTGTTAAAAATTTAGACGTTTTTAGTAATATTATGTCCGAAACGGACATTTTTTGCGAAACAAATGCAAATTTTATAAGGCCACAAGGAAAAACTCACATGTCAGCTGCATACGACGACCGTGATGGCGTTATCTGGATGGATGGCGAAATGGTAAAATGGCGAGACGCCAAAGTACACATTCTGACGCATGCAATGCACTATGGGAGCTCAGTGTTTGAGGGTGAACGCGCGTATAATGGAAAAATTTTTAAGTCAAAAGAACACTCTGCGCGACTTTTAAAGTCTGGGGAATATATGGATATTCCTATACCCTATACGGTCGAAGAAATCGAAGCTGCTAAAAGTGAAGTCATGGCAGCTTCTGGCCTTCAAGATGCATATGTGCGTGCTATATGCTGGCGCGCATCCGGTGAAGACATGGGCGTTGCTTCTTCACGAAACCCAGTCAAAATGGCTATCGCTGCTTGGGAGTGGGGCGCATATTATGGTGATGCTAAGATGGCCGGAGCCAAGCTCGACATCGCAAAATGGAAGCGTCCAAGTCCTGAAACAATCCCAAGTTTTGCTAAGGCCGCTGGACTTTACATGATTTGCTCAATGTCAAAACATGCTGCCGAAGCTAAAGGCTGCTCAGACGCCATGATGCTTGATTATCGAGGTTATGTAGCCGAGGCTACTGGAGCAAATATTTTCTTTGTTAAAGAAGGTGAAGTGCATACTCCAGATCCTGACTGCTTTCTAAACGGAATCACACGACAAACCGTAATCGGTATGTTGCGGGACCGCGGTATTACAGTAAACGAACGCCATATTTATCCGGAAGAGCTTAGTAGTTTTGAACAGTGCTGGCTCACCGGAACCGCTGCAGAAGTTACTCCAGTTGGCCAAATTGGAGATTATACTTTTGAAGTTGGAACTTTAGTCCGCGAAATTGCTGAAAGTTACGAGAAAATAGTCAGACAGTAGGCAGCAAATTAATAATTATATCCACCTAAAATAAACCATGAACCAGAAAAAGTTAATGGGCAATCTGCGCTAGATTGCGCTGGCGACCTAACCATTGCTCACGCCATAAAATTGCAATACCGGAAATAATTATGATTGTTGCGCCAATGATGGTCCACCAATTGGGAATTTCAGAAAACCAAAAGTACCCTATACCTAAAGCCAGCAGCATCGATGAATAATCAAATGGCGCTACGATCGAAGCTGGTGCATTTCGATAAGCTGCAGTCAAACATATTTGACCAACGCCACCAATTAATCCAGCGCAAATTAGCATCAAACTGGTTTCAAAAGACGGTACAACCCAACCAAAAGGTAATGATAATAACGAGAGAATGGCAACTAATAACGAAAAGTAAAAGACAATCTGCGCAGTATTTTCTGTAGCAACCAAACGCCTCACAAATATGTGAGCCAAAGCTGCTAAAGCCGCAGATCCCAGAATCGCAGCTGCGCCAATAAGCTCAAATGTACTGCGCTCATTACTAAAATTGAGAGTGGGCCATAATACAATAACTACGCCAAAGAAACCCAAGGTTACTGTTATCAAGCGAAACGCCCGCACCGTTTCCCCCAAAATAATTGCCGCTAAAATTGTTAGTACTAGAGGTGTTGTAAAACCCAATGCAGTCACCTCTGAGAATGTCAGTACTCCAATCGCAAAAAAGCGCAACGACATAGCCAGTGCACCCGAAAAACCCCGCCAAATATGACCAGAAATATTTGAAGTTCGTAAAGTGGTGCGAAGGTCGCCTCGGGCGGCCAACCAGCCAATTACAACCAACATCGAAAAAAAGGCCCGGTAAAATACCTGCTGGCCTGTTGGAACCTCACCTGCTGTCGCTTTTATTATAGCCATCATAACAGTAAATATCGTGACAGCACTTATCTTAAAAAATATTCCGCGAAGGTTATCAGTCATAGTTTCCCAATCTGGCTAAACTCAAACACATCAACATATTTCAAATTTCAAAGAAATATTCTTTCGATTGCCCACCAAAAACCAACCAACGCGATCGCAATAGATCCCGGAATTACCACAAACTTCCGATATCTTGAAGATCTGCCAAATGGCAGTGTTAATACACATATGGCACCGGTCACTACTGCTAACTGACCAAACTCAACTCCAACGTTGAAAGCTATCAACGATAACAAAAATTGTTCTTTTGCCAACCCAAGGTCACCAAGTACAGATGCAAAACCTAATCCATGTAGAAGCCCAAACACAAAAACAACTACCATCCGCCACCAACCCAGCTTAGGTCGAAAAATATTTTCAATAGCTACATATGTAATTGAGATAGCTATTAAAGCTTCGACCAACCAAATCTGTGTTGGCTGAATAGTAATAGCACCCAAAGTAGCTAATCCCAATGTTACTGTATGAGCTAAAGTAAATGCTGTAATCTGGGACAACAAAGGACGCCACGCCTGCGAGAAGAGGAACAAGCCAATAACAAAAAGAATATGATCTAATCCCTTTGGAACAATATGCTCAAAACCTTCAACAACAAATCGCCAAAAAACAGCTGGTGCGCTTTCTTCTACCGCACCCATTCGTGGCAGCGGAATACTTATCTCCCCGCCTTCCAGAAAAGCGGCGTAAGCATCATCCCCAGTACCATGTCGTACTACTAAATCACCATTTTTTTTAACCCAGCCAATGGTAACAGGACCATCACCCGATTTCAGGTTGGCAACCATTTCAATAATCGTATCGCGCGGCAAATCAACATTTTTTTCCTCAAGTACTTTGACATTTTGAAGTCTAAAACGATCCGCACCGTCAATCAGCATTCCTTTTTCTAAATTTATCCATTCTGACTCCACCAATCGAGCTAACTCATCTGCTGAGAGTGACCTCAACCGATCGTAAAACTTAGCCTCTGGAGCTTCATCTGTATCCCTGACCTGTGTGAGGTCGATGCCAGCTAAAATAGTTTCGATAGTTACTAGTAATTTTATTTCAACTTCTGTTTCAGTTATTACAACATTGGCTACAGCAGGCCGCAGTTCATGCGCTTGCAATATCCCAGGAAATCCCAGTGACCCAATAAGAAAGCTTGACACTGTGAAGAAATACCACACCATCATCTTGGCGTAGGGAAAGGATTTCAACATGTTTAAGTGGTCCTTAGGTCTGTTAGTTAGCATAATATTTTTAGCACCAGTTTATGCCCATGAATTTTGGATTGCACCAGTGAATTACAATTTAGATGCTGGTCAACCGATCGTGGCTGATTTCCACATTGGACAAGACTTTAGCGGAAGTCGTCAATCATTTTTGCACCACCGTACAGTGCGGCATGAAATATTTCATTCTGGAAAATCAAAAAAAGTTTTGGGCCGAAATGGAGATCGGCCCGCGTTTCAAACAAATGGACTTAGTGATGGCTTGGCTATTTTAGTTCATGAGACTAGCGATAACACACTAAAATATAATGACTATGAAAAGTTTAAAAACTTTGTCGTTCATAAAGGCTTTAATGGTGTTTTAAATGCTCATGAAGCAAGAGGATTACCAAAGACCGGCTTTAGCGAAAGTTATCGGAGATATACAAAATCGCTTATCGCAATCGGCCATGGAGGTGGAAAAGATACTGCCGTTGGTTTGGATATTGAAATATTAGCTTTAGAAAATCCTTTCACTGAAGATATAAATGGGGGAATGCGCGTGCAGGTTTTGATGCATGGGAAACCTCGAAGCTACGTAAAAGTAGAGCTTTTTCAAAAATTAATAGGAAGTGATGAAAACGTTGAAGTCACATCATATCTTACAGATATTAACGGAATTGCTATCTTTCCAGTACAGGCAGGATACGAATATATGGTGGACAATGTAGCGTTAATACCTCTGGAACCAAAAAAAGAAGGCGATCCCGTCTGGCACAGTCTTTGGGCAAATCTCACTTTTTCGGTACCTAAAAGTTAATTTTTACCAAGAACTATTTTCTGTCTGGCCCAAGTGGCAGCCTCAACAATAGTTGGGTCATGGTCCAACAACAAGGGTTCAATCTGAGGGATATATTTAGCTTCAAGAGAATTGCCAACCGCATATAATACATTGCGAACAAAGCGATCTCGCCCAAGACGTTTTATCGGTGAGCCTGAAAACTTTTCGCGAAAGCTTTTGTCTGTGAGACCTAATAAATCTTGTAAGCGCGGAGTAGCTAAGTCATCTTTTGCAGCGTATCGAATATCAGACGCCTCCACGGCAAATTTATTCCAGGGACAAACAGCTAGGCAATCATCACAACCATAAATACGGTTACCAATGCCAGCCCTGAGTTTGTTATCGACGGGGCCTTTATGCTCGATTGTCAGATAAGAAATACAACGCGTTGCATCCATCTGATAAGGAGCAACAAAAGCATTGGTTGGGCAGATATCTAAACAGCGAGTGCAGTTCCCACAATGATCGGTCTCAGCCCGATCAGGTTCAAGTTCCAATGTTGTAAAAATTGAGCCTAAAAACATCCAATTACCTGTTTCCTTACTAACTAAATTGGTATGTTTTCCCTGCCAACCCAATCCGGCAGCCTGGGCCAAGGGCTTTTCTGCGACTGGTGCAGTATCTACAAAAACTTTAACAGCGCCGCCGCCTTCAGCAACAAGCCAACTTGCCAACCGCTTTAACCTTTTTTTAACCACATCATGATAATCTTTACCCCGTGCATAGACACTAATGTTACCAATATTATGATCTTTTAGGTTTTGGAGTGGATCGTCTTTTGGCGCATAGCTTTCCGCCAACATTAATACTGATTGGACCTCCGGCCAAAGAGTTTTTGGTGCTCCTCTCCAGCCCTGTCTACTTTCCAACCATTTCATCTGACCATGAAACCCTGATTTCAAGAAAGCGCCCAGCCGATCAGGCACCTCTGGAATACTGTCTGGTTTTGTTATTCTAGCATTGCTAAAGCCCTCAGCACGGGCCTGCGCCAGAAGTCGCTCTTTGAGATCAGAAGTCAAAATCAGAATAATGGTTTGGTTGAGGAAAACCAGGAACATTGTCAGAGAGAATAGACCTAAACGCTGGGCGTGATTTCATGGTAGCATACCAGTTTTTCAATGCTGGATATTTGTTCCATACTTCGGGCGGCAAATGACCAATATAGTCAATTGTTGATAACTGTGCTGCAGCTGCGAAATCGGCAAGGCTCATTGCGTTACCCGCCAACCAGCGCCGGTTATCCAGAAACCAATTTAGATAATAAAGATGGAGTTTGATGGCTTTCAACCCGGCCTGCACGTTCGACGCGATAGGTCCAGAACCCCTCTGTTCATGCATATTTTGAATTTTACGATTTACCTGTTCGTATAGCAAATTTACCGTGACCTCGTGATGAAACTTGTCATCAAACCAACAAACAAGCCTTCTAACCTCAAACTTTATTTCCGGATCAATTGGCATCAAACTGGGTTCTGGGTGCTTTTCTTCGAGATATTCACAAATTGCCGCAGATTCTGTAAAAATCTTTCCATCCATTTTTAATACTGGAACTTTACCAGCTGGGTTACGACGTAGAAAGTCTGCATCCTGTTCCCAATACCGCTCTTCCACTAGCTGCACTTCAATTCTCTTTTCAGCTAAGCTGAGACGAACTTTGCGGCAAAATGGCGACAATGGAACATGATACAAAATATTCATAAAAAATCACTTTATTCAGCTACTTTTTTGATAACCACTATTTATAGTTTTTATCAATCCTCAAAACACTTGGAACGACCATCACGCCTTATCATATCAGTGCCCGCAATCACTGAAGCAGCACGTTTTCGAAGGCTTTTACTTGGCGCTATGGCACTACGTCCTTTGGGGTCCGGAAGTACAACGGCTAATCGTCCAGCCTGCACCCTGTTCAAGTTTTTTGCGTTAACGCCAAAATGATGCTGTGCAGCTGCCTGGATACCAAAAATACCTGTATCGAATTCAGCAATGTTTAAATAAATTTCCAGCATACGACGCTTGTTCCAAAGCAAGTCAACATAGGGTGTCATCAACGCTTCAATAGCCTTTCGTAACCAATTACGACCTGGCCATAAAAATGCGTTTTTGACAACCTGTTGACTAATTGTAGACCCACCTCGCATTGCCCCTTGCTTTAAGGCCTTACGCACCGCCGCACTATCTATTCCCCAATGATCACAAAAATTAGCATCTTCAGCGGCTACTACAGCCCGCACCATAACTGGTGAAACATCCTCAATATCTACCCAGTCTTGTTTGACTTCACCAAGGCGCCAGCTTTCTTGTATTATGTATAACGTAGTGGGTGGGTTTACCCACCTATACATAAGGCCCCAAATGGCTAAGATACCAATAATTAGTATGATACTGCGAAAACCCCAGCGACGTATCAGCGCTAATATAAACCACATTTTTGAAGGCTCTGGTGGGTTTGCAGGTGTACCAAATAAACTAGTTTCTTGTTTAGGAGGTTCATTTTCCATAAATCAGCCACACCACAACAGGCATCAATCGTCAACATTCATGTTAGACAACCAATTGACCCACGATCCTTAAAAATTTATTCTGCCGGCAATGATTGTGCTATATCTTCTGTCAATGGTTCAGGTAGATGAACCAACATTTCCTTTGGACATACCTGAACAAAGCTTTCAATTTCTTGATCCCAGTGCTGCAGAATTTTTGTAGCTTTAATCGAGCCAGTTTCATTGGCATGAAGCTGGACCAAAGCCTTGAGCTCCTTTTCCCAGTGAGCAACTGTGACACGGCAAGTGACCAATGTTTCCATATTCATCATCAGATCAGTGTTTCCCTCTGGATCATAGAGGTATGCCATACCACCAGTCATTCCAGCACCAAAATTTGGTCCAATATGACCTAAAATGACTGCTATGCCTCCAGTCATGTATTCACACCCGTTAGACCCACAGCCTTCAATTACAGTTTTTGCCCCTGAATTTCTAACGCTGAATCGTTCACCCGCACGCCCCGCAGCAAAAAGATATCCATCTGTTGCACCATATAAAACTGTGTTTCCAATAATGGTATTTTCTGACGCAACTAATGGACTTATTTGCGCAGGACGCACTACAATAACACCCCCAGACAGGCCTTTACCGACATAATCATTGGCCTCACCAGCTACTTCTAATTTGAGCCCTGGCGCGGCAAAAGCACCTAATGCCTGTCCAGCTGACCCTTGCAACTTTATAGTCAAATGATCAGATTGTAGGCTATTTTTCATGCCAAACTTTGTAACAATGTGACTTGAAATACGCGTGCCAATAGTCCGGGAAGTATTTTGGACAGCATACTGTAATTGCATTTTCTCACCGTCTTCCAAGAACCTTGCGGCATCTACAACAATCTTGGCATCTAGTGTATCAGGTACTGGGTTACGCGGTTTGTTTCGATCATATGAAATCTGATCAGCGCCATCCACGGTAATTAGGAGTGGATTAAGGTCTAAATCATCCAGATGTGCTGAGCCTCTCGAAACTTGGCTCAGCAAATCTGCTCGCCCGATCACGTCATTCATGGAGCGAGCGCCAATACTAGCCAAAATTTCACGTACTTCTTGAGCGTAGAATGTAATTAAATTAACCACTTTGTCCGCAGAGCCCGTGAATTTCTCTCTGAGCCCTTCGTCTTGAGTGCAGACACCAACAGGACATGTATTTGATTGGCACTGGCGTACCATTATGCAACCCATCGCAATCAAAGCTGCAGTCCCTATTCCATATTCCTCCGCGCCAAGCATTGCCGCCATAACAATGTCGCGCCCAGTTCTTAGCCCGCCGTCAGTACGTAATGTAATTCTCTCGCGCAAATTATTCATGGCTAAAACTTGGTGAGCTTCTGTCAAACCCATCTCCCAGGGCAGGCCAGCAAACTTAATTGATGTCGCGGGAGAGGCCCCAGTTCCACCATTATGACCTGAAATCAAAATTACATCAGCGTCAGCTTTAGCCACGCCGGCAGCGATTGTACCTACCCCGGAGGCCGCCACCAACTTAACCGTTACTTTACAGCGTGGATTAATCTGTTTGAGATCATAAATTAACTGCGCCAAATCTTCGATTGAATAAATGTCGTGGTGTGGTGGCGGACTAATCAAAGTAACGCCCTTGGTCGAGTGGCGTAGGCGTGCAATTAGGTCTGTCACTTTTATACCAGGCAATTGCCCACCCTCGCCCGGTTTGGCCCCTTGCGCGACTTTAATTTCTAACTCTTCACAATGATTTAAATACTCTGCCGTAACACCAAAACGTCCAGACGCTACCTGCTTGATCTTTGCGGATGGGTTATCACCATTTGCCTCCGGTACAAAATGTGCAGGATCCTCACCCCCTTCTCCACTGTCCGACTTCGCACCGATACGATTCATGGCGACGTTAAGTGTTTTGTGTGCCTCAGGGCTCAAAGCCCCTAGAGACATGCCAGGTGTCACAAAACGTTGCCTTATCGAGGTTATACTTTCAACTTCATCCACTGGAATAGCTTTACCCAAGGGCTTGATGTCCAATAAATCTCTTAAATGAATGGGAGGATTGGCTCGAAGTTTTGCAGAATAGTTTTTCCACATCTCATAACTGCCCCCTGTACAGGCAGCCTGCAAGAGATGCATTGTCTGGGCTTCCCAGGCATGCTTTTCACCGGTTTTACGAGCTTTATAAAACCCACCTATTGGAAGGACATCATTTGGGTTTGAGAAGGCACTTGCGTGGATGGACTCAGCTTTGCGTTGTATACCAACCACACCAATCCCAGAAATACGTGAAGTCATGCCAGGAAAGAACTCAGCACACATCGCACGAGAGAGCCCCACCGCTTCAAAGTTCAAACCACCACGATAAGAGGAAATGACTGAAATTCCCATTTTCGCCATAATTTTCAAAAGTCCTTGATCAATCGCATTTCTATATCGAGATACTGCCTCCGTAACAGTGCAATTCAATAAACCCCGTTCTATGCGATCAGCGAGACTATCTTCTGCTAAATAAGCATTTACCACTGTGGCACCACATCCTATCAGAACTGCAAAATAATGCGGATCAATACACTCAGCGGAGCGGACATTTATCGAAGTAAATGTTCTCAACCCATGCCGCGTTAACCAAGAGTGGACTGCGCTGGTAGCCAAAATCATTGGAATTGAAACTAAATTTTCGTTTGTGTTCTGATCTGTCAAAACCAAATGTCCACACCCAGAACGTACTGCATCTTCTGCCTCTGCACGGATTCTGTTAAGTGCTGACTGTAGCGCCCCAGTTGGCTCTCCTGACGGAAATGTACAATCAATTTCCATCATTGGTGCATTGAAATTTTCTAACAGTCTTTGAAATTGAACATTACCAACGAATGGGGAGTCCAATACTAAGATTTCGGTCTGTGCGCTGCTTTCGTCTAGTACGTTTTTTAAGTTACCAAACCGGGTTTTTAAGCTCATCACTCGATATTCACGGAGACTGTCAATGGGTGGGTTCGTAACTTGGCTAAAGTTCTGCCGGAAAAAATGTGATAACGGGCGGTATTTTTCACTTAAAACCGCTGAAGGAGTATCATCACCCATTGAGGCTAGGGTTTCTTTTCCATCTTCCGCCATAGGGACTAGAATATGCTCTAATTCTTCAATGGTATATCCCGCAGCGATCTGACGTTGGCGTAATTCAGAGCCGGTAAAAATTGGCGCCTCTACTGCCTTGGCCAAATCTGAATCAAGTTCATTTATTTTTTCAACCCACTGACCAAAATTCTGACTAGAAGCTAGCAAGTCTTTCATTTCTGTGTCGTGGTACAAACGGCCTTCAGCCATATCAACTGCTAGTAGTTGACCAGGACCAAGGGCACCTTTTTCTTTAACATCAGCCTCATTCACGTGGACCATTCCAGCCTCTGAACCGGCAATTAAAAGGTCATCACCAGTCACAACATACCGCATGGGTCTTAATCCGTTGCGATCCAAGCCAGCACAAACCCATCGACCATCTGTCATCGCCAAAGCAGCAGGCCCATCCCATGGCTCCATCACAGAATTACAATAAGAGTACATGTCGATCCAAGGTTTTGGCAAATCTACAGCCTGTTTTGACCAACTCTCTGGTATCAGAATAGTCTTTGCCATGGGCGCATTTCGTCCTGCACGTACCAGCATTTCAAAAGCAGAGTCCAAAGCTGCTGAATCTGAAGAACCACTCGCTATAATTGGTTTAATATCATCAGCCATGTCGCCAAAGGCGTCTGAAGACAGGCGAATTTCATGACTTTTCATCCAATTGGTATTGCCCTTCAGAGTATTTATCTCTCCATTATGCGCAAGCATTCGAAATGGCTGCGCTAACCACCACTGAGGAAAGGTGTTAGTAGAAAACCGCTGATGATAAATCGCAAAAGCCGACTCGAAGCGATTATCTTTAAGATCAGGATAAAACTCAGATACATCCTGCGCGAGAAACATGCCTTTATAGATTATTGAACGACAGGATAAACTAGCCAAATATAGCTCACTGATGCCAGCCGCTGAAGCAGATTTCTCAATTCGACGTCGAATTACATAAAGGTCACGCTCAAATATTTCTTCTTCCACACCCTTGGAATTGGATATTAAAATTTGTTCAATCTCTGGCCTAGTTGCATTAGCCTTATCTCCCAAACATCCCACATTCACTGGGACATGGCGCCAGCCATAAATATAGTAACCCATTCGTAGTACTTCGGTCTCAACAATGGTTCGGCAGGTTTCTTGTGCACCAAAATCAGTACGAGGTAAAAATACTTGGCCCACAGCCATCAGCTCTTCCATTCGCGGGTTATGGCCAGTTCGTTCGATTTGGTCGTAAAAAAACGGAACAGGTATTTGTACGTGGATCCCAGCACCATCGCCAGTTTTCCCATCCGCATCCACGGCCCCCCTGTGCCAAACCGCCTTTAGCGCATCAATTCCTGCCTGGACCACTTTTCGGCTTGGCTTGCCATCAATTGATACAACAAGGCCGACACCGCAGCTGGCATGCTCATCGGCTTCAGAGTAAAGCCCGTTCTGAGCCATATGGGCCCTTTTAGCTTTTTCTGCCCTAACCCAGCTTGCATCATATTTTGTCATTCTAGCCTCCACTCATGTTCTTGCTGAACATGGCACTCTAGTTTTAATAATGTTAAAAATATTGGCTCATTTGTCATTCGGCAGCGATAGTTTTGGGCTCTGCAAGCTTGGCCAAAATAGCCGTCGCGCAATCACGTCCATCTCTGATAGCCCAAACCACCAGTGACGCACCACGCACGATATCACCGATTGCAAAGACACTTGGAAGGCTCGTTTGACCAGTTTCAAAATCTGCCTTAACTGTACCCCAACGCGTTACCTCTAACCCTTCGGTATCCCAAAGTTTTGGTAAATTTTCTGCCTCAAAACCTAGCGCTTTTATTACTAAATCTGCCGGTTCAATATAATCAGCTCCCTCAATAACCTCAGGGCTCTGGCGTCCCGTAGCATCGGCTGAACCAAGACGCATTTTCTGAACAGAAACTCCAGAGACCGGTTGTCCAACAAACTCTTTTGGCGAGGAAAGCCATACAAATTCAACACCTTCTTCTTGTGCATTTTGGGTTTCGCGCACAGATCCAGGCATATTTGCTTTATCACGGCGATAAAGGCATTTGACTGAAGTAGCGCCTTGGCGAACTGCTGTACGGACACAGTCCATGGCTGTGTCTCCACCACCCAAAACAACTACCTTTTTACCATCCGCATTAAGGCTTCCATCTTTAAACTTGGGTACATCATCGCCGAACCCATTGCGATTACTGGCAGTCAAGTAGTCTATGGCTCTGACAGTTCCCTCAGCATCCATTCCTGAAATTTCCAACTCTCGGGATTTGTAGACTCCCGTAGCAATTATAACAGCATCATGTTTCAGTCGAATATCATCAAAACTAATATCAACACCCACATTACAATTATTTATAATTTTTACGCCACCTTTTTCCAGCTGGACAACGCGCTTGAGTACCACTTCCTTTTCTAATTTAAAGCTAGGAATGCCATAGGTCAGCAAACCACCAGATCGATCGTATCGATCATAAACTGTCACCTGAACACCTGCTCGTCGCAATACATCTGCGGCTGCAAGACCGCCGGGACCTGCACCTATTATGCCAACTGAGTCGGACAACTCAACTTCAGGTTGAATTGGCTTTACCCAGCCTTGATCCCAAGCGGTATCAGTTATGTACTTTTCAACTGATCCTATTGTAACAGTGCCATGACCAGATTTCTCAATCACACAATTGCCCTCACAGAGACGATCTTGAGGACAAATTCGTCCACAAATCTCCGGAAAAGTATTGGTAGCCTGGCTTATTTCATAAGCCTCCCGCAGACGGCCTTCCGCAGTAAGACGTAACCAGTCTGGGATATTATTATGCAGCGGACAATGTGTTTGGCAATAAGGTACACCACATTGACTGCATCGACTTGCCTGTTCTTCAGCCTTCGAACCCACAAAGTCGGAATATATTTCATTAAAATCTTGTGTACGAACTGGCACTACCCGCTTCTCAGGCATCAACCGTGGTACATCCACAAATTTTAACATTGGGTTTTCAGCCATTGCAACCTCGCTTTGGAGATTCAGCTATATTTGATGAATCTTACCTTTTTTTAGTCAGGAGAATTGACCTTTATAATAAAAATATTTTAATTACTATATATTTTTTTAAAATTTTACTTTTGTTTATGGCCGATCCGGACATTAATCTTAGATGGTAGTATAAAAATATAAGTATAATGTAACGAAAAAATATCTGAGGTTTTCACACAATGCCATTTTATCACTTAGTTTTAATTGCTCTGATTCAAGGTATCACTGAATTTCTACCAGTTTCATCTTCCGGACACCTCATTTTACTCCCGAGTTTAACAAAACTAGGCGATCAAGGGGCCCTCATTGATGTGGCTGCCCATATTGGAACGCTGTTTGCTGTAATTATTTATTTCTGGATAGATGTAAAACAAGTCTTAAAAGCTGTACCAAAAGTCTTGAGAGGTCAATTTACCAGTCCTGCTGCGCGCCTGCTCATTGCACTTACCTTTGCGACAATACCAGTGATTTGTGTGGGGGCCATCCTCAAAGTGACCGGACTATCTGAAACTATGCGTTCTATCAGCGTGATTGGTTGGGCCATGCTTATTTTCGGTCTCTTATTATATTTTGTAGATCAACGCACAACGTTGCACCGCGAGTTGAAAACTTTGACATTGCCAGACGCAATAAAGTTGGGGCTATGGCAAGCGATTGCCCTGATCCCTGGTACTTCGCGCTCAGGAATTACTATAACGGGTGCATTATGGGCTGGTTTTACGCGTAAAGAAGCAGCTCGAATTTCTATGTTAATGTCAATTCCCACTATCGTAGCATCTGGAAGTCTAACAAGTTTTGATCTGATAGGAGGACATGTACCACTGCGGGATATCAGCATTGTAATATTATTTAGCTTTGTTTCAGCACTTCTGGCGCTTAGCCTAATGATGCGACTCCTTAACACTATAAGTTACACTCCGTATGTGGTGTATCGTGTTTTTCTTGGTTCGGTGTTAATAGTCCTGGGCTATACCAATGTGCTAGGGTTTTAAATTTTTTGCAGATGCCTTTATATCTGCAAATTGACCAGACACACGAAAAGGCCAAAGGTATTCAGGAAGAATGCTCCCCATTGAAGCAGGTTCAATCCCCAGTTCTTCAAAACCTAGGAATTCACCACTGGGAATATTGTCAATACTGAGGCTCTTCACCTGATCACTAGTTAAAGGCACAGGCAAAATACCAAATGTAAGTTTGTTACCAAGTTCAAATGACGCAGCCATTATACGGGCTGCAAAGATTGGTACATCCAGAACTAATCGACGACGCTGAATTATATTTAGCATTCGATACATCAAGCCACGAAAACTGTCGCGTTCTGGCCCAGCTAGCTCATAAGTGCCAGGGGCAGAAATTCCCGTAATACCCAAAACAGCTGCCTTGGCTACATCCTCGACAGATACAGGTTGGAACTGCGTTTCCGCCCCTACTATTGGTAGAATTGGACCAAATCGTGCCATGCTCGCAAACCTATTAAAAAATTGATCCTCAGCACCAAAAACTATTGATGGACGCAAAATCATCGCATTAGGCATGTATTTCAAAACTCCAGCCTCGCCCGCAGCCTTTGATCTAGAGTAAACACTTGGGCTATTAAAATCAGCTCCTAAAGCCGAGACATGTACCATACGGACGACGCCCTCGGATGCAGCAAGCCGCGCAATGCGCTCAGCGCCTTCATTTTGTACCGAATTAAATGTATTTTTTGCTTTTTCCTGCAGAATACCCACACAATTGACAACTACGTCAGCTCCGCGCAACGCGTGCGCAACTGATTGGTCATCTCTAATGTTACAGAAAATTGGTTCAACTTGACCCACAACTCCATAAGGCTTGACGAATAACGCTTCATTAGGCCGCCTAACCGCGATTCGTACGCGCCAACCCTCTTTAGCCATACGCCGTGCTAAATACCGGCCGACAAAACCTGATCCACCGTAAATTGTTACAAGTTTAGACATAAAATAGATCCTCAAAAGTATTTTAAAAACTGAGATACGGTTACTATTAATTTATAACAAGTCTATAAGATTTTTTGCTAGATTTGAAATTCAATTATGAGCTCAGCTGCACAAATTGTTTAATAAGCTACATCAACAATACCAACACCCATTAATCGCTCGTTTCACACTTGACCCACCCCCTCAGTAAGAATAGCATTTTTAGACAAAAATCAGCCCAGATGGCGGAATGGTAGACGCGCTAGCTTCAGGTGCTAGTGTCCTTATGGACGTGGAGGTTCGAGTCCTCTTCTGGGCACCAC
>JAFMEA010000031.1 GCA_017856985.1 Planktomarina sp. | reverse complement strand
TTTTCAAGAAGTGCATCAGGTCCAAGTAAGGTCATATCTTCACCAGCAGGCCCAAATGTTACTAGGATTGATGGCACCTTGGCATTTATGGCAGTTGTATAATCTGTCACTGTGTCGCCAATTAAACAGCAACGATCTCGATCTCCTCCAGCGCGATCCACAGCCGCCCAAAACGGTGCGGGATTAGGCTTACGGACTGGCAAAGTATCTGCCCCAATTAAAGCATCAAACGTATCCGTAGCACTTAAAGCGCGTAAGAGTTGAACAGCCAAGCTCTCCGGCTTGTTTGTACAAATTGCTAAGGCGTATCCTGCCTGGCGCATGGCAGCTACCGCCGCTAATGCGCCTGGATAAAATTTTGTATTGCCCGCAATATTATTCGAATATGCCTTCAAAAGAACAGGATACTGCCTATCCACTTCAGACAAGTCTTTCCAAGCCACACGTTGAAATCCAGCGGTTAACATCGCTCGACCACCCTGAAGAGCAATTTTGCTGTCGTCCGGATATTTCAACAACTCACCTAGACCTAGGCCACTAAAACAAACGTTGGCAGCGTTTAATAAATCCTGGCTGGTATCAGCAAGAGTTCCATCAAGATCAAAAACTACGCAAGGTTTAAGCATACTCTCGCCTCTTTTGTTACTATCCAACCCACAATACTAACATTTTGCAATACATCTTGTTGAAACTTTCTAAATCCTTAAAAGAGAGATAGAAATAACAAAAATGTAGAGATCAATAGAATGTCAGTTGCCCTCGTTATCCTAGCTGCCGGAAAAGGTACAAGGATGCAGTCCGAGTTACCGAAAGTATTGCACCACTTGGCTGGAATGCCAATGCTTGGGCATGTAATTAATACAGGTAATTCGATCAGTCCAGCCCGAATGATAATCGTTACTGGACATGGAGCACAGGCAGTAGAGACTTTTGCGAAAGACTTTAATAAAAATGTAGAAACAATCGTGCAGCCAGAACAATTAGGGACTGGGCATGCCATTGATCAGGCTAGAGAAACTTTAGCAGACTTTCATGGAAATGTTATTATTCTTTATGGTGACGTTCCACTCTTAAAGTCTTCAACTTTGGCTAATTTGAATGCAAGTCTATCCAAAGCGGATTTATCAGTACTCGGGTTCGAAACTGAAACTCCAGATCGATACGGACGCCTAGTCGTGGATAACGACAATTTAAAGAGAATTATCGAGTTCAAAGATGCCTCTAAATCCGAAAAAGCGATAAAACTATGTAATAGTGGTTTAATGGCAATTTCTAAGACTTTACTTTTTGAGCTTTTAACCAAAATTAATAACCAAAATGCGTCAGGCGAATTTTATTTACCAGATATCGTTGAACATGCCGTCGCAGCCGGTAAGTCTTGTAAAGTTATGCTATGCAATGAATTAGAAACTATGGGCGTTAATAGCAGGGCAGAGCTTTCTAAAGCTGAACTTGAATACCAAAATAGACGGCGTAACGCCGCGTTGGAAAATGGGGTTACTATGCTTGCACCCTCAACAGTTCATTTTTCTTATGATACAAATATAGGCTGCGACACGATTATCGAACAAAACGTAGTTTTTGGTCCTGGCGTTACTGTTGAAACTGGTTCCCAAATCAAAGCCTTTTCCCATCTGGAGGGAGCTTTCGTTGCGAAGGGATCAATAGTAGGCCCTTACGCAAGATTACGTCCAGGCACTCAACTAGAAAAAAATGTAAAAATTGGAAATTTTGTGGAGGTAAAGGAGAGCCGGATAGCTACAGGCGCCAAAGTAAACCACTTATCTTATATCGGGAACGCATCTATCGGTGCTCGCGCCAATATTGGTGCTGGTACCATAACCTGTAACTTTGACGGTGTGATGAAACATCAAACAAAAATTGGGACAGATGCGTTCATTGGTTCAAACACCATGCTGGTTGCACCAGTTTCAGTTGGGAAAGAAGCTCTCACCGCTAGTGGATCAGTTATTGTTAATGATGTTCCAAATGGTGCTTTGGCCCTTGGTCGAAGCAAACAAGTTAATAAACCAGGATTAGCAATCAAATTATTAGCGAGGTTTCGATCTCTAAAAGCGACCAAAAAGGAATAATGCCGTGTGTGGAATAGTTGGCGTTTTAGGAAAACATGAGGCAGCACCTCTTTTAGTAGAGGCCTTAAAACGGCTCGAATATCGCGGCTATGACAGCGCTGGAATAGCTACTGTTAACGATGGCAAGCTGGACCGCAGACGCGCAATTGGAAAGCTAGTTAACCTTTCAGACTTACTTGTGCACAATCCTTTGGCTGGCAAATCTGGAATTGGACACACGCGCTGGGCAACTCATGGCGCGCCATCTGTCAAAAATGCTCACCCTCACCAAGCAGGTGATGTTACGGTGGTTCACAATGGCATTATCGAAAACTTTATGGAACTCAGGGCGGAACTTAATAATAATAAAATAAAATGTGAAACAGATACCGATACAGAAGTAGTGGCCCTATTGGCTAAATACTATTTGAGCCAAGGTTTAAGTCCTGCAGAGTCCGTTAAAAAAACTATATCGAGATTAAGCGGTGCTTTCGCCTTGGCATTTTTGTTTGACGGCGAAGATGATTTAATGCTCGTGGCACGTCGAGGATCTCCACTCGCAATCGGCCATGGCGACGGTGAAGTGTATATTGGCTCTGATGCAATTGCGATGGCACATTTAACAAGTAAAATAACGTATTTAGATGAGGGAGACTTTGCCCAACTTTCTCGCAAAAATATACAAATTGAAGATAGAAATGGAACCATAGTAAATCGGGAAGAAAAAAATATAGATGTAAGTTCGATCGCAATTGATAAGGCTGGGTACAAGCACTTTATGGCTAAAGAGATTGCAGAGCAGCCATTGACGTTGGCCAAAACTATAAAAAACTATCTAGATGAGGACGCAGAGCAAATAAGATTGCCAAAAAATGATATTAAACTGGCAAATATTGACTGCTTAACAATGGTTGCCTGTGGAACAGCATTTTATGCAGCCTTAACCGCTAAGTATTGGTTTGAAAAAATCGCCAGGATAAAGGTGGAAGTCGATGTAGCTTCTGAGTTTCGTTATCGTGAACCACCTGTAACAAAAGAAACTACGGCGATTTTTGTAAGTCAATCTGGAGAAACAGCGGATACCTTGGCGGCACTGCGTTATATGTCATCCCAAAACGCGAAGATTATATCTGTGGTGAATGTGCCTGAAAGCTCAATAGCGCGAGAAAGCGATTTGGTTCTTCCGTTATATGTGGGCCCTGAGATAGGAGTAGCCTCGACGAAAGCATTCACTGCACAGTTAACTGTTTTGGCTCTTTTAGCTTTGAAAATAGCCAAAACTAAAAACGTGATTACAGAAGCTCAATATTGTATTTATTTAGAAGAATTAAAAGTTATTCCAGAGCTGATAAACCAAACTTTAAGTATTGAATCCAATATTCAAAAAATTGCAGCTGAGTTAGTTTCCTCTCAAGATGTTATTTTTCTTGGTCGCGGCGCGATGTATCCTCTGGCAATGGAAGGTGCTCTTAAGCTCAAGGAAATAAGCTATATACACGCCGAAGGTTACCCTTCTGGAGAACTTAAACACGGGCCAATAGCTTTGATTGATAAGAACGTTCCGGTTGTTGTTATTGCTCCTATGGACTCCCTATTTGATAAGTCAGTGTCAAATATGCAAGAAGTAATGGCCAGGTCAGGAAAAATACTTTTAATATCTTGTTTAAAAGGTTTGGACAAAGCCTCGCAAGGAACCTGGGCAACCATAGTAATGCCCACAATACCAGAGTTTATTGCCCCTATTATCTACGCCGTACCAATGCAACTATTGGCTTACCATACAGCTTTAGCTAAAGGCACTGATGCTGACCAGCCTCGCAACCTAGCGAAGTCTGTTACAGTGGAGTAGTTCGGTAATATATTGCAGTTGAATAAACTTAAAATGATAATTAACAAAGACTTAGAAGTTGTCAGTTCTAACAATCACCACCGGGTAGAGGAGGAAATTAGATGGAAGCTATTGACTTAAAGGTTACCTATCCCAAAACGCCTGATGGAATGAGCAATGAGGAATGGAGGGCGCGGGTTGATCTAGCTGCAGTCTATCGCCTCACTGATTACTACGGTTGGACCAGTGTGGTCTATAATCACATAACACTAAGAATACCCGGCACAGACACATTTTTAATTAACCCTTTTGGGTTGCGTTATGATGAAATCAGAGCATCAAATTTGGTACGATTGGACTTAGACGGAAATAAATTAGACGATATTGATGCCCCTATTAATAAAGCTGGTTACATTATTCACTCAGCAATACACGCTGCGAGAAAAGACGATTTGCACTGCGTAATGCACACCCACGAACCAATTAGCCAAACTATGTGTAGTGTTGAACAAAAATTTGTACCAATGGTTCAAGAGGCTTGCCAATTGTATGAAAGAGTTGGCTATCACGAGTTTGAGGGTATTGTTTTAGACAGTTCTGAAAAAGAACGGATGATAAAAGCTCTGGGCAAAAAAAATCATACATTAGTTTTGAAAAACCATGGCTTACTCACAGCCGGACCGAGCGCAATTTGGGCTTTTGTAAGACATCAAATATTTATTAGGAACTCTGACATTCAATTAAGGGCTCTGTCATCTGGAGCAAAACTTAGCCAAATTCCAATTGCTGTTATAGAACATACAAGAGAACAATTTGAAGGTGGGAGTGCCCAAGGTGGGGCAGTAGTCCGGCACCCAGAATGGCCAGCATTTTGGAGGCTTTTAGATAAACTAGACCCTGATTGGAAAACTTGAATAATTTAATTTGTATTAGTTTTATAGTCCTTAAAATGAAACTGTGATAAGTTATCATATAGCTTACCCTATAGTTGACAGTGTTGGAAAATACTCCAAAATCCACCAACTTAGGCGTGTAAACTGCCCAGTAATCATCATTAAGCCCACGATGCAGAGCAATGCACCCATAGCCTGCTCAATGCGCTGCATGTGCGATTTCATCCATGTCAAAAGGCCAGACATATAGGGAAAGAAAAATGCCACTAACACAAATGGAATTCCTAACCCCGCTGCATAAGTAGCCAATAATATTGTTCCTTTAGCTGGATTTGCGGTATCTGCGGCTAAAGCAAGAATTGTTGCTAAAATTGGGCCAAGGCAAGGCGTCCACCCAAATGCAAATGCTAGTCCAAGAATATATGCACCAAAAATAGATCCACCATTATCACCACCATTAATACGAGCTTCACGGTTTAAAAATCCAATATGAATAATTCCTAAAAAATGCATTCCAAAAAAAATGATAATCATACCAGCACCGATGATGAACCAGTCTTGATTTGACAAAAAGAACCGTCCGAATGTTGAAGCAGTTAGGCCCAGTAAAATAAAAATAGTCGAGAGACCAAAAACAAATGAGAAAGATGCAAAGACTGTGCGACGACGAGACATCGCCTTGGACATCATTTCGTCCATGGTCACGCCACCCATATATGCCAAATAAGGAGGAACTATAGGCAGGACACATGGGCTAACAAAACTGAGCATCCCGCCAAGAAGCGCTATAAGCATTGATGGCACCAGGCCAGCATCCCATAAATCAAGCCCAAACATCACTTTTTCCTTCTAATACCATCTAACCAAATTAGCTCTCAATACATCCCAAACAAGACCATATGAAGGTAGACAAAGGATTGCTAACTAAATAACATTTTCGATAATGGTTTATGATGAAAAGTTAGATGCGTTAGGTCTGTTGTGTCCGCTTCCCGTCCTTAAGGCGCGAAAGCGGCTGATTGCAATGGCTGATAACGCTCTATTACAATTAGTAACAGACGATCCAGCAGCAGTAATAGATGTTCCCCATTTTTGTAAAGAGTCTGGCCATGAACTACTTGAACAAGAAAAAAATGGAACGCATTTTACTTTTGTTATTAAAAAGGTAAGTTAAGATGGTTTTTTAAGCAGACGATTAACAACTTCATAAATTAAAAAAAATTAATATTAGTTAATTTTTTTACTTATTATCCAAATTAAATAATTAAGCTCGAGACCACCATCCTCGCTTCTTATCTTCCTTTATTTTTTCAGGTTTAGACGTCTCAAGTACTGGTTGAGTGGCCCCGTCATCATTTTTAGTCAGATTTTCTTTATCAGTTGGCGCTTTAACAGGTCTTTTTCTCTTTTTAACCGGAGCAACCTTTTCCCCCAAACTATTACCTAGGCTAACATCTTTGGTTTGATCAGAGACGTTTTTTTCAGCCTCCTTTTCTTCTTTAGATTTGCGAGGCTTGCGGGTTTGTTTTGGCTTTTTTATGCTTACGGCTGGATCAGGACGACTGTTTTGGTCATCGATCAATTCTACATCTGATTTTATCTCTTTTACCAGTTTGACATTACTCTCACTAACAACGGAAATGATCTCTTCATTTTTTGAGAACTCAGGCCCTTTTTTAGAGCTGCCGCCACGAGGGCTCCGGCCCTTAGGTTTATCTTTTTCTGATAAACTAGACTGAACGGTATCGTCTACCGCTGCAGCCTCATTGTCTAAATTAGAAATTTCTGCCGATGATTCAGAAGTCGTATCTAAATTTACAACGTCTGCGTTGCCACTCCGACGACGACGACGACGACGACGACGTTTTTTAGGAAGATCTTCCTCAGTAGAGATTTCAACATTTTCATCGACATCTTCCTGAACTGCTTCGTCGATCTCTTCCATTAAAGCAATATCAATTGAGCTCACTGTAGCAGTATTTGTAGGTACTAGCCGGGTAGCCACTTTAAATTTTTCAAAAATAAATTCAGGACTAACTAAAGCTGGGTCTGATTCAATTCTTACTGCCATGCCGTGGCGTTGTTCTATTTGGCCTATATGCTCTCGCTTTTGGTTCATTAGAAAATTTGAAATACTAATGGGCGCCTTAATCAAAACCTCCTTAGACCGATTGCGAACTCCTTCCTCTTCTAGTTCACGAAGGATTGTAAGACCAAGACTATCATCTGATCGTATCAGACCAGTGCCATGACAATGAACGCAAGGCTGTGTACTGGCTTCCAACATACCGGGGCGCAAACGTTGTCGGCTCATTTCCATTAGTCCAAAGCCACTAATTCTACCAATTTGTATGCGCGCGCGATCCGTTTTCAATTTATCCTTTATTCGCTTCTCAACGGCCGTATTGTTTCTACGTTCTTCCATGTCTATGAAATCAATTACTATTAGACCCGCTAAATCACGCAATCGCACCTGACGAGCAACTTCTTCTGCCGCTTCCAAATTAGTATTTAAAGCAGTCTGCTCAATGCTACCCTCTTTAGTCGCACGCCCTGAGTTAACATCAACAGCAACCAGGGCTTCTGTAATTCCAATCACCAAATAACCGCCAGATTTGAGCTGCACGGTAGGGTTGAACATTCCATCCATGAATGCCTCAACTTGAAAACGAGCAAATAAAGGCATGCTATCAACATAATTTTTTACATTTTTAGCATGAGATGGCATAATCATTTTCATGGTATCTTTGGCGTTTTTAAAACCTGCAGCACCTTCAACCAATATCTCGTCGATATCACGGTTATAAAGGTCCCTAATAGACCGCTTAATTAAATCGCCTTCTTCATAGATAGCAGTGGGAGCTGTAGATTTTAAAGTAAGTTCACGAATTTGTTCCCACATTCTTTGTAGATATTCATAATCCCTTTTGATCTCCAGTTTTGTTCGTTTGGCACCAGCGGTACGGACAATCAAACCTGCTCCATCAGGAACTTCAATCGTAGTAGCGATTTCTTTTAATTTCTTTCGATCAACGGCATTTGTTATTTTTCTGCTAATACCACCTCCGCGCGCTGTATTAGGCATTAAAACGCAATATCGACCAGCCAGAGAGAGATACGTAGTCAGAGCAGCCCCTTTGTTGCCCCGCTCTTCTTTCACAACCTGTATCAACATAACCTGGCGGACTTTAACAACTTCTTGGATCTTATAGCGCCTAGGTCTGGGCTTTCGAACCGGTCGTAGATCGTCGCTATCATCTTCTTGCGCTACAGATTCAATACCGTCATTTTCTGGTACTTCATCATCAACATTGCTGTCTGTAGTTTGAATTGGGTTTTCAGCACTAGTTATAACGACGTTTTGATTTTCTTGGTCACTATTATTTGGTTCGATATTTTTATTACCAGGATCCTGATCGCTTGCGTTTTGAGTGATACTATCGTCACTGTTTACACCCCCAACAAGTTCTTCTGACCCAAGAGTTTTTATCTCATCTGAAGGAGAAATATCACCAGTTTCAATTGGATCAATATTCGCCTTAGTTGCTGACTTAGCAGGGCTACTACGATTTTGTTTGGGCTTCTGTTCTTCCCGCTCAGCTTCCGCAGCTAAAAACTCTCCATAAGCTTTCTCTTCAGCTTTAAGAGATTCACGGTCAGATATTGGTATCTGGTAGTAATCCGAGTGTATTTCTGAAAATGCAAGAAAGCCATGGCGGTTGCCGCCATAATCCACAAAAGCAGCCTGTAACGATGGTTCAACTCTCGTTACTTTTGCTAAATATATGTTGCCGGCTAATTGCCGCCTATTTTGAGACTCAAAGTCAAATTCTTCAACTTTATTTCCATCTACCACTACCACTCGCGTTTCTTCCGCGTGTGTAGCGTCTATAAGCATCTTTTTTGCCATTATATCCACTTGCATCACTTAACACATATCCAAACGTAGGATATGCGCCAGTGTGATGTCTATTAAGGGCGATACACACAGCCTGGGGGCGGCTCAGTGGCCTGCCTTCATCCAATGCGTTGGTGTTAACCTGTGTCACCGCGTTTCTATCTCCAACAGTAGTTAAACTGCCCATTACTAAACTCTTTTTTCCACGTCTTAGTGGCAAAAAAAGTACTTTGAATTGGCCACTAAAAGCCACTTTCCGTCGCCCTGAGCCTTTTTATGGGACTAGCAGTTGCGAAAAAAACCATGTTCATCTGTTGTATCTACAATCAAATAACTAAAAACACACTAATTGGTAATGGGTCTGAATTACAATGGGTAAAATTCACTGTAGTTTAGCGATTAAGCAATTAAACTAATTTTAATAGAATGCGATTAGTTGATATTTCTAACTTAGGTAATTGGATCTGGATAAACTATATTTTGCCATTTTTTCATTTAACGTTCGACGTGGCAGGCAAAGCTCCTCCATAACGTTACTTATGGAACCTCGGTTACGTCTCATCGCATTATCTATCAACATGCGCTCGAAAGCTTCAACGTACTCTTTTAGCGGTTTGCCTTCAATAGTAATTGCTGGACGATCAGCATTACTTTCTGCAATTAACAATGAAGCGATAGTGCCTCCACCCCGCCTGCTTTGTAAGACGGTTCGTTCTGCTACGCTTATCAACTGCCTTACATTTCCAGGCCAAGGCGCCTGCAACAACTGTGCCGCCTCTTGCGCAGAAACAACTGGCGATTCACAACCATAGTCTTCAGAAAACCGTTCAGCATATTGTGTGAAGAGTGTTAAAATGTCCTCTCCACGCCTCCTTAAAGGTGACAATTCTATACGCAATTTAGCCAGCCGATAATAAAGGTCGGGTCTAAGTACATCTTGACATATTTTTTCTTGCTCTTGAAGATTTGATATCGCAATAATGCGTGTCTCTGACGGATCACCCTGCATATTAATGGCCTTCAGTAACCGAGATTGAACATGCAGGCTTAGCAGCTCTACATCTTCCAAAACCAAAGTCCCACCACGAGCGGCTTCAATTAATGGAATTTTATCTTCCACTCCAGCCGGTCCAAATAATCTTCGAAGGACTGTAGCTTCCTCCTCTCCTGCACACGAGAATATGACAAACTTTTTCTTAGCACGAGCCGAAACTGCGTGAAGTGCATGAGCCACTAGAGACTTTCCTGTCCCAGTCTCTCCTTCAATAAGAACATGCCCATCCGACTGCCCTAGATCCAGAATGTCTTCCCTCAAACGCTCCATAACTACGCTAGCTCCAACGAGTTTTTCCATAATAGTTTTACCAGAGGACAGTTCGTGTCTTAGCTGTCTATTGTCCAATACAAGCCTTCTGCTAGCGGTGGCTTTCTTGACCGACACAATCATAGCGTCTGGATTGAATGGTTTTTCTAGAAAGTCAAAGGCACCAAGACGCATAGCTTCTACCGCCATTGGAACATCTCCATGTCCTGTAATCATTATAATTGGTAAGCTACTATCTATACCCTTAACCTTTTTTAGAAATTGCATTCCATCCATGCTAGGCATCTTAATATCTGTAACTATAACTCCAGGATAATCACGATTTAGACCCTTTAGTGCATCACCTGCATCAGCAAAAGTTTCGGTCTCAAATCCGGACAATGATAACCACTGACTAATAGACTGGCGCATGTCTTTTTCATCATCTATTATTACAATTTTTATGACTTTTGTCATTTTAGCCACCATTCTGATTGTTGCTTAAAATTGGCAATATCAATTCAAAGACTGCGCCTGCACCTTCACAATTCCGGGCTACAAGTCTACCACCCAGGTCAGTCACTATACCTGAAGAAATAGCCAATCCGAGCCCGACGCCATCACCAGGCTTTTTTGTAGTAAAAAAGGGTTCAAATAATTCGTCAAGATCAGATATTCCTTCTCCATTATCACGAACTGTCAAGATAATACTCTCTCCAGCAATCAATAATATTTCTATCTCTGGTGACGCAATGGAAGAGGTCGCGTCCAAGGCATTGCGCAGTAAATTTACAATTACTTGTTCAAGTCTCAATTGATCCCCAAAAATCATTGGGGCATCTCGTGGAAGCGTTTTTGACAATGAAATTTGTCTGGACTTTAATTGCGGCTCCATAATCGCAAGAGCACTGTTCAAGGCTGACCGTACATCAACAGGAACGAAATCTTCTCCTGCCTTACGAGCATACGACTTCAATTGCTGCGTAATTGCACTCATTCTGCCAATTAAGTCATCAATTCTTTGGAAAGAACTTAAAGCTTCGTCAGGTCGTTTGCGTTGCAATAAAAGCTTAGCACCAGCCAAGTATGTTTTCATCGCGGCAAGCGGCTGGTTAAGTTCATGGCTAACCGCCGCAGACATTTCTCCTAATGCCGCCAGTTTGGAAGATTGCGCTAAAGTCTGCTCCGCAACTTGCAAACTTTTTTCTACTTTTTGACGTTCTGAAATCTCACGTTGCAGGAGGATGTTCAATTGCCTTAGCTGGTCGGATTCATTCTGAAAAAATAGAGCTCGAGTCAAAGTTTGTCGTGAAAGTTGATAGAACGATAGGGCTAAAAAAATCGAAAACCCCATAATTTCAAGTGCCAACACACTATTCACTTTTTGTCGGATGCCGCCATAAGTTGTGTAAAGAACAATATCCCAGTCTCTAAAAGGAAGTCTTAGTTCCTGACGCATTACCGCTTTGCCCTTTAAATAGGCATCAGCTGCAAGAGCAGTCCAATCTTGGGTAGCCTGTACAGCCCGTTGTATTGCACTAGGGGCAGATCGGAAAGAAAGAGCTTCCTGCTCCAGCAGCCCGACCCAAGACTTCTCAGTCGCTAGCAATATAGGGCCACCAGACCGCGAAACGATTACTGCATCCGATATACCCGCCCAAGCTGACTGAAATTTGCGCAAATCCACTTCAACCACAATGAAACCCAGAACTTTGTTATTGATCATCATTTTTCTAGAATAGGCAAAATCAAATCCCCCAGTATTTTTTTTATATGTCGTAAATACTGTTTTTCTGGACCTTGCTGCTTCGACGAAGTGTGGCAAATCAAGATGGTTTTCTCCCAATCTATTTCTATTGGTCGCCGCCACAACGCGTCCATCAGAATTTAATAGCAGGATTGCTGCAGCACCTATTTCATCTACAAAAGATAACAGACGTTGACTTGTCCTTTGATAATCTTTGGATGTCAAAGCACCAATCAGTTCAGCGTCACTTCCAAGTAAGCTTGGGACAATAGAGTTTTTTTGAAGCTCACTAACCAAATTCCCAGAATATAATGCTAGACGCAGCTGCGCGCGCTGCAAGGTTGTTTGAGTGAACCTCGCCGTAAGAAATTGATTAGTGATATAAACAGTTCCAACGGCCAATAGAAATATTGTCAGCAAAGCCAAACGAACTCGCCAGGAAAGGTTGACGACCCTTGGTAAATTATCTTCAGCGTTTTCTGATAATGTAACCATATTATGTAATTTAAGGTGGGAAAGCGCCCTATACAAGCGGCGCTAGCTAAGCAGCGCCAGTTAACTCTACTAACGCGCGGAAAAACGCCTGCCCATCAGAAGACCCCGTCACCAAATTCATGGCACGTTCTGGATGAGGCATCATACCTAAAATACGGCGATTAGATGATAACACACCCGCAATACCATCAACAGATCCATTTAAATCGTTAAGATAACTGAAAGCCACCCGATCTTCATCACGCAAGACCCCAAGCTGTTTTTCTGATAGAAAATAATTTCCATCATGGTGGGCAACGGGTATTTTGATTTTTTCAAATTTTAAATAATTTGCTGTAAAAGCGCTATCGTGCGTTTCTACTTTAAGTTCAGGAGTTTTGCATAAAAACTTTAAACCAGAGTTCCGCATTAATGCGCCTGGAATCAGACCCATTTCGATTAGTATCTGGAACCCATTGCAAATACCCAAAACATACCCACCATTGTTGGCATGTTTTAAAACTGCCTCACATATTGGCGACTTGGCAGCAATTGCACCACAGCGCAAATAATCTCCAAAAGAAAATCCACCTGGGATTGCAATTAAGTCGAAGTTTGTTGGAATTTCTGTTTCTTTGTGCCAAATAATAGATACGTCAGCACCAGTATCACGCAGCGCCACAACCAAATCTCGATCACAGTTTGATCCCGGAAAAACGATTACGGCAGCTCTCATTAGATACTTTCCACAGTATAGCTTTCAATAACCGAATTTACCAAAAGCTGCTTACACATTTCATCAACTTCATTAAGGTCAGTTCCGTCAGCTAGATCCAGCTCAATAACTTTTCCTTGGCGAACGCCTTTAACATCAAAAAATCCCAACCCCAAAAGAGCAGATCTCACAGCTTCACCTTGAGGATCTAAAACCCCATTTTTTAGCATAACAGTGACCGCTACTTTCATAGCCACATCCTTCTATTTAATTTACAAGCGTTGGTTTATTTATCGGCGTAGCGTTTTTTGGCATAACACCGAGCCTTTGGGCAACTTCGGTATAGGCATCAGTCAAACTGCCGAGTTCTTGGCGAAATACATCCTTATCCAACTTTTCGCCCGTTTTTAAATCCCAGAATCGACAGCTATCTGGACTTATTTCATCCGCCACAATTAACCGTTGGTAATCACCATCAAAAACACGACCTATTTCGATTTTAAAGTCGGCAACACGAATTCCAACTCCATACATAACGCCAGACAAAAAGTCGTTTACCCTTAAAGCCAATGCCAGCATATCATCCAAATCTTGCTGACTAGCCCAATTAAAAGCGATAATGTGCTCCTCTGAAACTAAGGGATCACCCAAAGCATCGTCTTTTAAACAAAATTCTACGATTGGACGCGGCAGAGCCGCCCCCTCTTCAAGCCCTAAACGCTTGGCCAAAGTACCAGCGGCAAAATTTCGGACAATAACCTCTAATGGTATTATCTCAACGGCTCGGATCAACTGTTCACGCATATTAATTCTTTTAATAAAATGGGTAGGCACCCCCACTGTATTCAATCCAGTCATAAAAAACTCTGATAAGCGATTATTTAAAACACCCTTGCCTTCGATTACATCTTTTTTCTTCGCGTTAAATGCAGTCGCGTCATCTTTGAAATATTGTACAAGAGTACTCGGCTCCGGACCTTCATAAAGTATCTTAGCCTTACCTTCATATACTAATTTGCGACGTGCCATTCAGTTCTCCAGTAATTATGTTCGCTCTTAATCCAATGTATGCCGAGCAGCAAGCAACCGACTAAATTGAATATACTCCAGGCATTCAACCAAAACTAGAAGCAATAAAAAAGCCTTGTGAGAGTTCTTATCAGCAAACAACGGAAATGACTGCAGCACATCAACACAAAAGTGGCAAAATCGCAAAAAATAAGATTAGGAAAGCGCAAATATAGGACCTATCCGTTGGCTTTATTTAAAACGTCGGTTGCGTTAGGCTTGATGTCGCAATCAGTGAAGACCTAGCATACCCACCAGACGCATACGTGACGAAGATAAACAAAAAAGGCTATCGTTTATGTCTGATCAAGAAGACGATATTGTTCTCAGTGAGCTGAATGACGAAGATCTTGTCGCGCAGATGTTTGATGACCTCTACGATGGACTAAAAGAAGAAATAGAAGAAGGCGTGAACATCCTTCTTGCTCGGGACTGGGCTCCATACAAAGTTTTAACGGAAGCACTGGTCGGTGGGATGACCATTGTAGGAAATGATTTCCGCGATGGAATATTATTTGTTCCCGAAGTGTTGCTAGCCGCCAACGCAATGAAAGGCGGAATGGCAATTTTAAAACCACTCTTAATTGCAACTGGAGCCCCTCGTGTTGGCAAGATGGTAATCGGAACCGTTAAAGGTGACATTCACGACATCGGCAAAAACTTAGTGGGAATGATGATGGAAGGCGCCGGTTTTGAAATTGTTGATCTTGGTATTAATAATTCAGTAGATGCGTATCTGGAGGCCATATATAGAGAAAAGCCGGATCTTTTAGGCATGTCAGCCTTATTGACGACGACTATGCCCTACATGAAAGTAGTTATCGACACTATGGTCGAAAAAGGTATCCGGGATGATTACACTATCCTTGTTGGTGGCGCACCCTTGAATGAAGAGTTTGGTAAAGCTATTGGAGCTGACGCCTATTGTCGTGACGCGGCGGTTGCAGTGGAGACTGCCAAAGAGTTCATGGCGAGAAAACACAATCAAATGGCAACTAACGCCTAGTTATAAACTTATCTTGATTTTTTTTGGACTTGCGATTTAATAGTGGTGCAGTCTGTATTTGGCTATGTCAAACTGGATCTTACAAGTAAAATATTTATGAAAATCACTGATCAACAATTGTCAGAAAATGGATTAGAGCTTAAAAGCCAAGGCAAAGTACTACTGATTGCCTGTGGAGCTTTGGCTCGTGAGATATTAGCAGTAATAAAAGCCAATGGATGGACGCACATAGACCTTCAATGCCTGCCAGCAATATACCATAACAAACCAGAAAAAATAACGCCTGCAGTCAGAAAAACTATCAATAAGCACCAAAAAAGCTATTCTAATATTTATATAGTTTACGCTGATTGTGGCACTGGTGGAGATCTTAAACGACTTTGTGACGAAATGGGGGTTGAGATGATTGAGGGCCCTCACTGTTATAGTTTCTTTGAGGGTAATGAAGTTTTCGAAATGCGGCAGGAAATAACGTGTTTTTACCTCACAGATTTCTTAGTTAGGCAATTTGATGCCTTTTTTTGGCGCCCCATGGGCATGGACAGGCACCCAGAGCTTCGAAACATGTATTTTGGTAACTATACCACTCTTGTTTACCAAGCCCAAATAAAAGACCATGCTCTAGAAACTATAGCTGAGGATTGCGCACGGCGCATGGGGCTAGAGTACGAATATCGTTATACAGGTTATGGTGATTTAGCCGTTGCTTTAGACAAGTTTGCAATTAAAGCTTAGGTATTGGCAGTCTCACGAATACGTTCAACCATTGCTCGTAAGCCGTTAGATCTCTGAGACGACAGATGCTCGTTTAATCCAAGCCGCCCCAGTTCAGCCAAGGGATCAATTTTGTTTACCTCCTCCAGCCTTAAACCAGAATATAGTGTAATTAGGATAGCAATTAGTCCCCTTACAATTATGGCATCGCTTTCTCCAACAAAGGTTAGCACATCGTCATCAGTTTTTAAATGCAACCAAACCTGAGATGCACAACCATCTACTTTTGTTGTCGCAACCTTAAGAACCTCAGGCATGTTGGGCATAGCTTTTCCCATATCGATCACGTGTCTATATCGTTCTTCCCAATCATCTAAAAACTCAAATGTTTCAACAAGATCTTCAAAAATGGGCTGGGCCATGGTTACCTCAAAATTCGGTCATTCATTATTTACATATTACCTTGATTAAGTAATCCAATTCTTTCTTATTTCCAGTTAGGTTTTAAAAATCATTCGTAATAAAATGACCATTTTTGGAGTAAAATTAATAACTAACATCCTTGTCTAAGCTTAAAAGCAGTGCCTATAACTCAAAAAGCTTTACCCTGTTGCCCTTAACAGCCAGGCCGACTTCTCCATTGCACAGCCGCAAAGCCTCGGCACCAAACACTTCAAGACGCCAACCCTTAAGTGACGGCAGGTCACGCTCACCGGCAGCTATGGCATCAAGTTCGGCGACATTAGCTATCATTTTCTGCGCCACATCAGACTGTTCTGACTTAGCTTTTAATAAAACCCTCAATAAATCAGCCAATGCAGGGTTAACTTGCAGTTTGTCATTTATTTTAGGTGATTTTGGAAAGTTTTCTGGTTCCATTGCTGCAACAGTTTTTATTGCTGCCAAAATTCCAACAGCAATTTCACCCTTGCGAGCTTCCCGCAAAATAAGACGAGATTTACTCAAGTCGTCAATGCTGCTCGGTTTGCTCGAAGCTAATTCTAACAGTGCGTCATCTTTCATGACACGGTTACGGGGAATATTTTTAGATTGAGCATATGTTTCCCGAAAAGCTGCCAATTCTCTAATAAATGCCAAGAACTTATTGGAATTAGTTCGGGTTTTGATCCGCTTCCACGCTTCAAAAGGCATGACATCATAGATTACGGGATTACTTAACATCAGTGTTTCTTCAATCACCCAGGGCACCCGATCCCTTCGCTCTAACTCAGCTTTTAAAAATAAATAAACTCCCCGAAGATGTGTAACATCCGAAATAGCATAGTTTTTTTGCGCTTCCGTTAATGGACGCCTCGACCAATCAGTAAACCTTGAAGACTTGTCTACCTCTTCCTTCAGAATCTTCCTTACAAGGGTTTCATATCCTGCCTGTTCTCCAAAACCACAAACCATGGCAGCAACTTGTGTATCAAACAATGGCGTCGGTAAAGTTTTGGCATCATGCCAAAAAATCTCCAAATCTTGTCTAGCAGCATGAAAAACTTTAACCACGGAAGTATTTCGAAAGAGCCGATATAACGGGTCCAAACCCATTGCGGGGGATAGCGTATCTACCAATATTGCATCATCAGGACCACCACCAGGTACCGCAAGTTGAAGCAAGCAAAGTTTTGAATAATATGTACGTTCACGCAAAAACTCTGTGTCAATTGTTACGAAAGGATGGTTTTCTGCTTTAAGACAAAATTCGCTAAGTTCAGCTTCTGAAAGAATTGTTTTCATACGTATTCCGGCCATTTGGATCTCTATTTTTGTATTATATTTATAACGGTGACTGAAAGATAGTGAACTTTCTTATTGGGAGATTTTGTTTAATAGATTATCGATAAACTCTCGAACTACTTTTGGATAAAGCAAGTGTTCTTGCACCAGCACTCGAGCGGCTAAACTTAAAGCATCCTCATCCGGCAAAATATTCACGTAACCTTGGGCTAGTATTCGCCCAGAATCTAACTCTGTTACCACCTCATGAACTGTACACCCTGCTATATAATCACCTGCGTCTATTGCACGTTGATGGGTATCTAAGCCCTTGTATTTTGGTAACAAAGACGGGTGAATATTTAGTATACGTCCTTTCCATGATGCAATAAAATTTGATCCTAAAATATGCATGAACCCAGCTAAACAGATTAAATCAATTTTATGAGCTTCTAATTGATTTTGTAGTGCCTGCTCAAAAGCAGAAATATTTGGTTTATAAGTCTGATAATCTACAACTTTTGCTGTAATACCACGTGCAACAGCCTTAGAAATCCCTGCAGCCTTTGGTGTGTTGGATAGTACCAGCCTAACCCGCCCAGGATGGGGTCCTGTCATGTCATCAATTAAACTTAACATGTTGCTACCACTACCAGAAATTAGGATTGCAACGTTCAAAATGGTAGATTGCCTGAGTAATGTACGCCCGGCTCAGATACGACGCTCCCTATGCGTATTGGTTGAACCCCACATTCCTCTAATTTTGCCTCTATTTCATTTCCCTGATCTGCTGCAACCGCCAGAACCATCCCAACACCACAATTAAAAGTCTTAAGCATTTCTAATTCAGCTACGTCACCAACATTAGCCAACCAAGCCATAGCTGGCGATTTGGGAAGTAAAGAAAGATTTATTGAAGCTCCTAAATCATCCGGTAACATGCGAGGAATATTTTCTGTTAAACCACCACCTGTAATATGTCCCATTGCATGCACGCCGCCTACCTTCATTGCGGACAAACAAGGTTTCACATAAATCTCTGTTGGTTCTAAAAAAAATGTACCCAACGTTTTGTCATTAGCTGGTGACGGACTTTCCCAATTCAAACCAGCAGTAGCCACTATCTGACGCACCAACGAAAACCCATTCGAATGCACACCACTTGAATGCAAACCAATCAAAATATCTCCCAGCTGAACTCCATGGGGTAAATGCTTACCACGCTCCATCGCCCCTACGGCAAAGCCAGCTAAGTCAAAGTCGCTTTTTGTATACATGCCAGGCATTTCGGCAGTTTCACCACCAATCAGGGCGCATCCTGATAGTCTGCATCCTTCTGCTATGCCCTTAATAACTTGTTCGGCTTGCGCAACATCAAGTCGACCAGTGGCAAAGTAATCAAGAAAAAATAGCGGCTCCGCTCCCTGACAAATTAAATCATTTACACACATGGCAACTAGATCAATTCCAACAGTTGAAACCTTGCCAGTATCAATTGCTATACGAAGTTTTGTTCCTACGCCGTCAGTCGCGCCAACCAATATAGGATCTTTGAAGCCTGCAGCTTTTGGATCAAACATGCCTGCAAAACCACCTAAACCAGCCATCGAACCCGAACGCTCCGTTGCCTTACTGGCGGGTTTTATACGCTCAACTAATCTGTTGCCTGCATCTATATCGACGCCTGCATCCGCATAGGTCGAGGGTTTTTTTTGATCCACAGTGCCGGCCTCCGGTTTCACTCGTTTTTCTCTACCGCAAGCCCTCTCTTATGAAAACCAAGTTATTTAAAAAATTTATAGATATTAAAACCGACCACATTGAAAATCTGAGCTACTAAAATCACTATAAGCAGCTTGACCCTTCGATCGACGTTGGTTATCGCGTATTTGCGCCCATTGGGGGCCCGTAGCTCAGCTGGTTAGAGCAGTCCGCTCATAACGGATTGGTCAGAGGTTCAAGTCCTCTCGGGCCTACCATGCTCATGTAAATAAATATTAAAGAGGTAGAACTATCCCTGCAGATAGTCCGCCCAATTCCTTACTATCAGTCAAAATCAACGATCCACCATGTGATCTAGCAACATCTGCAACGATTGCTAAACCAAGACCCACGCCACTACCTTTTGATTGAGTGCGTGCTTCCTCAAGTCGTACAAAAGGCTGAATTGCTTGTTCACGTCGATCAGCAGGAATGCCTTCACCATTGTCACAAACAGTAATCCAGATTTCTGCATCATGATATTCTATTGTTAATTCAACCTTATCACCGTAGCGTATTGCGTTGAGTATTAAGTTTTCAAGTGCCCGCAAAATAGGAATCTCTCGGAGCGCCACATTGCGCGGAATGCCCAAAAACTTGGGATATAATGGGGGTTCAAAACGTGTAGCAAGGCTCGTTACTAATGCTACCAAGTCCACGTCCTCTACTGGGTCACCAGTCATATCACGCGAATAATTTAAAAACGAATCAACCATCAAACGCATCGAAGAAACATCCGCTTTTAAAGCTTGAGCCTCATCTGTTTCTAATAATTCAAGCCCTAACTGAAGTCGTGTAATAGGCGTCCTTAGGTCATGGCTCACCCCACTTAACATCAACGTTCTTTGTTCAATTTGCGACTCTATACGTTCCCTCATATCCAAAAAGGCTTGTCCAGCTGCACGCACTTCGATTGCCCCGCCTGGCGCAAACGGCAAGCTTACGCCCTTACCGAAAGCTGTTGACGCTGCCGACAGGCGTTTAATGGGGCGCAATTGGTTTCGAAGAAAAAGAAACGCAATAAGTGTCATAAATATTCCAGTTAAAACCATTAAAACTAACAACTGATGTGGATTCGAGGCAGACACTCTGTATCTCGAAAAATCGATTTCAATGGGTCCAGCGGCACTTTCCAATACAATTATGACTTTACTTAAGTTGGACAAATCTACGTCTTTAACCCCTATCAACTTTTCATATAAAAAGGGGACGATTGTCCGACCAGAGATGTCATAAAATACAAGCTCATTTCCACTGATGGATCCGCCCCATTCACGCAGCCCAACATTTAGAGATTGAGCAGTCGTCGAAGCAACTTCAGAAACTGAACTATTCTCTAATTCATCGAGAACCATAGCTATTTCAAGTAACAGATTAGTGGTCATTTGGACCGTGACATCTTCGAAATGTCGTTGCACAAAGACAGTAGCAACGGCCAACTGCAATGTTAGCATTGGCAAAAGTAGAATTGCTGCCGCGCGCCCATAGAGTGTCCGGGGTGCAAATTTTTTTAAATATGTACCTATCATTAGAATACATTAACAAAGTGGAGCCACCAAAGGAATGGAAGAAACCATATATCCAGGAATACGGCGTATATTGGCGCCAAATCCATCACCCATGACCTATACTGGAACGAACACCTACCTTATCGGCCATAAAGAAATTGCTGTCATCGATCCCGGCCCACAAAGCGCAAGTCACTTAAAAACTATTTTAAAAGCTATTAAGCCAGGATCAAAAATTACAAAAATTTTCGTAACTCATTCACATCTTGATCACTCACCCCTAGCAGCAGCACTTTCAGAGAAAACACACGCAAAAATATATGCCCATGGAGATAGTTCTTCCGGAAGATCTGTAGAAATGAGCAAATTAGCGGAAAATAACTTGATTGGTGGTGGCGAGGGTGTAGACGCAACTTTTCAGCCAGATATCTCACTAATGGACGGTACAGCATTATCACATGATAAGGAAAGAATAGTCGCTATCTGGACACCGGGGCATTTCGGAAACCATATGGCCTACTCGTTTAAAGGTTATTTACTTTGTGGGGACCATGTGATGGGCTGGGCTAGTTCAATGGTATCGCCACCAGATGGGGATTTAGGGGCTTTTAGACGAAGCTGTGACAAACTATTGGCAAGATCAGAGACCATTTACCTTCCAGGCCATGGCGAAAAGATTGAGGATGGTCCTTCGCGTATACGTTGGTTGCTCTCACACCGTAACGAACGAGAATTACAAATCTTGAATGCTTTGGACAAGAAACCTGATTCAGCTGAGGGTATCGCTAAACGCGTTTATACAGATGTTGATCCTCAACTTGTTCCGGCAGCAACACGTAACGTGTTAGCACATCTCTTTGATCTAGTAGAACGCAAACGTGTTGTTGCTTTGGGGCCTCTGCAACTTCATACTAAATATTCGTTAATCTAATTATCTTTTACTTTTTTCACTTTACCTCTTAAATTCACACAGCTATAGCCGCAATCAGTGGTCCGGCGTAGCTCAGCGGTAGAGCAGTTGACTGTTAATCAATTGGTCGTAGGTTCGATCCCTACCGCCGGAGCCAACTATTTGATTAGCTAAAATGAATTAAATTTTCT
>JAFMEA010000114.1 GCA_017856985.1 Planktomarina sp. | reverse complement strand
GCCAGATGGTCAAAAAATAATTGATGACAATCTACCACAGGCGAAGAAAATTGCTCAAGAACTTCGGCATCAATTTGGTTCCCAACGCTATGAACAGTTGCTCGACTTGCTAGCTGTCCTAGAGAATTAATTATTAAAAGAGGTAGTTTATGCAGAACTACCAAAAAATAACTAAATAATTGTGAATTTAGCCCAAACTTTTATTGTTCTTTGACTTAAACAAACATTTGAATTTTTCAAAAAAACCCATAGCATTCTATAAAATGGCTGATAACTGCTGAGGGATATCGAGAAATGCATAAAGACCCACTACTGCAGCCTTTCCAATTAAAACACCTAACCCTCAAAAACAGGATCATGACTACGAGCCATGAACCGGCTTATCCTGAAGATGGTATGCCCAAAGAACGTTATCGCGCATATCATGAAGAGCGGGCCAAAGGCGGCATAGCACTTGCAATGACTGCTGGCTCGTCCGCGGTCTCAAAAGATAGTCCGCCAGTTTTCAATAATATTTTAGCATACAAAGACGAAGTTGTACCTTGGATTAGAAACCTGACTGATAGCTGTCATGAACACGGTTGTGCGATGATGATCCAGCTCACCCATTTGGGGCGGCGAACCTCTTGGAATAAGGGAGATTGGCTGCCATCTGTTTCTTCGACGAAACATCGTGAACCAGCTCATCGATCCTTCCCAAAGCTCATCGAAGATTGGGATATAGAGCGCATTATTGGTGACTTTGCTGACGCTGCTGAACGAATGCAGGCTGGCGGTATGGACGGCATTGAATTACAGGTATATGGGCATTTGCTGGATCAGTTTTGGTCACCACTGACCAATGAACTTAGTGGACCCTATGGTGCTGATACTTTAGAAAATAGATTGCGTTTCCCGCTTGATGTATTATCTGCAATTCGCAAGCGAGTTGGCCACAAATTTATTATTGGATTTCGCTATACTGCGGACGAAATGCAAAGTGGTGGGGTCACGCCTGAAGAAGGTATTGTGATTTCAAAAAAACTAGAAGAAACAGGACAGCTCGACTTTCTTAATGTAGTCCGTGGTAGGATCCATACAGACCCAGCAATGACTGAGGCTATTCCAGTACAAGGCATGCCAACAGGTCATCAAATCGATTTTGCAGGAAGCGTTAAAAAAGTAACAAATTTACCTATTTTTCATGCTTCTCGAATACCAGATGTTGCTACTGCTCGGCATGCAATTTCTGCTGGATTATTAGATATGGTTGGCATGACACGGGCGCACATAGCGGACCCTCATATCGTACAAAAAATTATTGAAAAACGTGAAGTAGACATCCGTCCCTGCGTTGGTGCTACTTACTGTTTAGATAGGATTTATAACTCTGGTGAGGCACTATGCATACATAATGCCGCTACGGGCCGAGAATTGGCTATGCCACATGTTGTAAATTTTTCTCATAAAATCAAGAAAGTAGTAGTTATTGGAGCGGGCCCTGGAGGGCTGGAGGCGGCGCGTGTTGCTTCTGAACGGGGTCATGCTGTGATAGTATTAGAGGCTGCTGACCAACCTGGAGGCCAAATTCGCTTAACGGCTCAATCACCCCGTCGAAGAGAAATGATATCAATTGTAGATTGGCGGATGCAGCAATGTGAGAAAAGAGGTGTTAGCTTTCAATTCAATACCTACGCTGAGATGTCTGATGTGGTGGCGTTAGAGCCGCAAGTAGTGGTAGTGGCAACGGGTGGTATTCCAAATATGGAGCTGTTTGAAACGAAGGGAGAACTTAAAAATGTGTCATCGGCATGGGATTTAATCTCTGGAGATGTGAAGCCAGCTGAGCATATTCTGATTTACGATGAAAGTGGAGATCATCCAGGCCTGCAAGCAGCCGAAATAGCAGCCAACGCTGGATGTAAAGTCGAAATCATGACCCCAGACCGTACTGTCTCACCAGAGATCATGGCCATGAACCTTGTGCCATACATGCGCGCCTTGCAGAATAAAGATGTCACGTTCACGGTTGCCCGAAGATTGTTAAATTTATCCCAAAATGGTAATAAACTCAGAGCTGAAATTGGCACAGATTATAGTAGCTTAAAAACATTTTTAGAATATGACCAAGTGATTTTAAACTATGGCACGCTACCCGTTGATGAACTTTACTTTCAGCTTAAACCCTTTTCTCGAAATGAAGGGGCGGTGGACTACGAGGCTTTAATCTTGGGAAAAAGCCAGAAGTTAAATAAAAATACTGATGGAAAGTTTCAACTTTTTAGGATTGGTGACGCAGTTTCTGCCCGAAATACACACGCAGCTATTTATGACGCGTTACGTTTCATGAAAGATATTTAATTAATATTAAAATTACCTCATAAAATTTTTTTAAAAAATTTCGCAATTTATTCTGTGTAGAGTTCTAATCAATTGTTTATTAGGCGCCACGATTGTTTATGTTTAGAGAAAGCAGATACTTTATAATTACCTTTTGACAATAAACTTACCAATGGTTAGTATTTCGTATTTATTTGCTAGTAGTACTGGGATTGTCACTTAAGGGTACTCAGGTTGTTTGCCTTAGGATATTACTGAGTAGTTAATTATTGATTTAATAGGTGGTTTGAAAGTTGACAGAAAACATAGATGTATCGAACAGCGACCTTGATGGAATTTTAAACCCTCAGGATTGGTCATTCCCAGTACCTATTAAATATGGCCCTGGTCGGCTGGTTGAGGCTGGTGGTCATTGTATTATGATGGGTGTTCACAACCCGTTAATAGTCACAGATCGCGGTAGCCATAAATTGCCATTTATAGGCCAGTTGCAAAATCATCTGACGAATGCGGGGCTGACGGTTGGTTTGTATTCCGATATTTCACCCAATCCAAAAGATACTGAAATAGGCGCAGGGCGAGCGCAATTCATTTCTGGTGGACATGACGCTATTATAGCAATTGGGGGTGGTAGCGCAATGGATGGTGGTAAGTCCATTTGCTTAACTGCAAATAATGATATTGATCTCTGGGCATTTGAATATGAACAAAAAGCTCCTGAAATTAATGCTAATCAATCATTTCCAAAATTAATTACAATTCCGACTACGGCGGGAACTGGCGCTGAAACTGAAAGTACCGCCATGGTGACCCATGTAGAAAAAGGCATGAAGTTTTGTGTTTGGCATCCAGAATTAAAGCCCTCGCTGGTATTACTCGATCCAGAGTTGACGATAGGCCTACCTGCAAATCTAACTGCATGGACGGGAGCTGATGCGATGACCCATGCAATTGAGGCTTATTTAGTGCCTGGATTTAACCCGCTTTGTGATGGTTTAGCGCTTGAGGGGTTGGCCTTAGTTTCAAAGTGGTTGCAAATTTCTGTCAATGAACCCCATAATATGAAAGCAAGGGGAGCGATGTTAGTTGGCTCCTGCCTCGGAGGCATTGCGTTTCTGAAGGGCCTCGGGTTGGTTCATGCGATATCACATATGGTTGGAGCTGAGTTTGATACGCAGCATGGTTTGACAAATGCGGTAGTGCTTCCAGTTGTGTTACGTTTCAATTTGCCTGGACAAGAACTCAAAGTTCAGCGCATGGCGCAGGCTATGGGATTGGAAGATACATCTACGGAGAGCTTTATTAGGCACATAGAGGGCGTATTAGATGACATTAATATACCGAACTCTTTGAGTGATCTGGATATTCCAATGGCAAGCGCGCAGCGCTTAGCCGAAAAATCAATACTTGATAGTGCAGCCCAAACTAATCCACGGACCGCTACAGTTCCCGAAATTAGTACTTTAATTGAGGAAGCCATATTAAAAGCTCGTTAGGGCTAAGGAGAACAAAATGGAAAATCTAAATAAATTTTATATTGATGGGCGTTGGGTGGTACCAAATTCATCTCAGACCATGTCAGTTCTTAACCCAGCGACTGAGACACAAATAGGGACCATTACGCTTGGAAATGAAACAGATGTAAACGCTGCGGTAGTGGCGGCCACAAAAGCTTTTTCGCATTATTCGCAAAGCTCAAAGGCTGAACGGTTACAGTTGCTGAAAAGACTTATGACTGGCACCCAAGAAAGATTTGAGGATTTGGCCCAAGCGATGAGCTCAGAGATGGGCGCCCCAATTTCTATGGCGCGTGATGCTCATGCCGATGCCGCGGTGGGCCATTTGCAGGGTTTCATTGATGCATTAGAAAAATTAAAAGACCGAGATGTTTTAGCGAATGGAGATATACAGGTATATGAGCCGATTGGCGTATGTGGTTTAATCACACCCTGGAATTGGCCAATGAACCAGATTGCATTGAAGGTAATTCCAGCCTTAGCCACTGGCTGTACGTGCGTATTAAAACCTTCTGAACACACTCCAATTTCTGCAATGATCTACGCTGAAATCATTCATGAGGCTGGTTATCCAGCTGGCGTATTTAATCTTATACAAGGTGATGGACCAACTGTCGGATCGGCTCTCTCCCGCCATCCTGATATTCAAATGATGTCCTTTACGGGCTCAACAAGAGCTGGGACAGCCGTAACACGCGATGCCGCCGAGACGGTTAAGAGGGTCACATTAGAGTTGGGAGGTAAGTCACCTAACATAGTATTTGCGGATTGTGATTTAAAGGAGCGTGTTACTGCGTCAGTTGATGAATGTATGTATAATACTGGTCAATCTTGCGATGCACCAACTCGGCTTCTTGTTGAGCGCTCTTGTTTGGGTGAGGTACTCGAAATCGCAAAACGCGCTGGGGATGCGGTCGTGATCGGAAACCCAACGAAAGAAGGGTCCCATATTGGACCCTTATTCGATCGTATCCAATTTGACCG
>JAFMEA010000030.1 GCA_017856985.1 Planktomarina sp. | reverse complement strand
TTGAGGTCGCTGTGAGGTAACACTCGTGCGGGTTCGAGTCCCGCCGACCGCACCAATTGTCTTTTTATAAACTAAAAAAACTCCTAGAGAGATTAATGATATCTGGGATGCAGGTATTTAATAAAATTCGTTGCCCTTTGATTTATTTGTGAAAATCTCTACGGGTTGGCACGACAGCTCAGCACTACGTTTACTTAAGCAATATAGAAGAGCGCCAATAGCCAACAAAACTAAGGGCACAAGTAAAAAGTTAAAGACTGCTATCAAAGCAAACATGGCTATTATGAATATAATGCCACCCTTCATCCAGGCATTAGCTTTTTTTGTTGAGTTGCCCTAAACGTGTCAAAATCTAATCCACAATTATGGCACTTTGTTACAACTAGACCGATAGGAGTCTTACACTGCGAACAAGAAGACATGGATAATCCTACTCCAAATTTTCAAATTGGTTAGACCTCTTTAGCACACTTGGCAATCTCTGATTGCTGCTAAAGTTTCTGGTGAACAGAGCCTAATCAAGTCCACCTACTATCTAGATAAACCTAATTCACACCCTGTCACAAAATCGGTTAATGAACTGTGAATTTTTCACATTTTTAATTTTTGCTGCGAACTCTTTTATTAATACAGATTAAACCAATTATGACTAAGATTGCTGCAATTATAAATACAAAATTTACTGACTCATTCAAAAGTAGCCAACCAAAAAATATCGTAAAAATAGGGCTTAAAAAAGAAAAACTAGCAACTCCAGAGGCTGGATAAATTGAAACTAACCACAGCCAAAATAAAAAGCCACCCGCGACTACTACTATGCTTTGAAATAACAAACCCCACAGGTGAATTATTTGAAAATCTCGAACTAAATCACCAAAAAATAAAGATGCTATAAGTAAAATTGGTGCAGATACCATTACCATCCAAACAAGCTGCATTTCTGGCGCAACATTTTTAAAATTTGTCCCCTTGGCCAGATAGATAATCATGGCCCAAAGAATTGCTGAAGTTATGGCAAAAAGGTCTCCTATTAGTTGCCAATTGTGAATGGAAAATGTGTCTTTATTGTTTGAGATAGCAAGTGACACGCCTGCAAAAGCGGCAATTAGACCGACTGATTTAAAAAAATCCAACTTTTCGTTTGGAAGAAAAAAGTGACCAAAAACTGTAACCCAAATAGGCATGGAATAATAAAGTATCGAGTTGCGCGTGACACTTGTAAAATCAAGGGCAAGAAACAACAAGAGAAACTCAAATGCAAAAACAACTCCTGCTAGAATTGAAAGGCCCATGGTATCTTTGGAGAACTCGATTTTCTTATTAGTCAATTTAAAAAAAATGATTAAGAAAAAGAATGCTAGTAAGGACCTCAACCCTGCAAAGAAAACTGGGTTTAATCCGGTATTGACAACCTTTATAACAACATGATTAAGGCCCAATAGAGCGGAGAGGCCAACCAAAGCTACTGCTCCAAAAGTATCAATTTTTTCTTTTTTTTCCAATTAATATCCTTTTATTTATATAGCGGACTTAGTATCAGCAAACTTCTGAAAGTGTTAAATTTCAGAATAATCCAAAATATTCATTTTGCTCCCATTCTGATACTGCTTGGTGGTAACGATCCCACTCGGCACGCTTGAGCGTGGTTAAATAGTCAACAAAGCTGTCGCCTAAAACATCTCGATAGAACGAGGAGCGATCAAACAGATTTATTGCGTCCAGGAGATTACGTGGAAGTTTCTGTGCTTCTGTTTTGTAGGGTGTTTCAACTGGATCAGGTGCGAACATTTTCGAATTCAAGCCATCTAACCCCGACAGGATTTGGCTAGCAAAAAAGAAATAGGGATTAGCAGTTGTTTCAGCAACTCGATTTTCTATTCTAGACGCGGGGTCTTTTGGATGCATTAGGCCTCTTATCATTGCACCACGATTATCCTGACCCCATAAAATTCGATCTGGTGCCAACTGGTTTGGTCTATATCTTTTGTATCCGTTTACTGTGGGTGTTGTCAGTAGGCAGCTTTCGGCTGCGTGGGCTAATAACCCTGCGATCCAGCCACTTGCTGTAGGACTTAATTCTCCATTTTCTTTTGGCATCATTAAATTTTGGCCAGTATCCTTATTTAAGAGTGATTGATGAAGGTGCCAGCCACTTGACGAAGAATTAGGGATATTAGGTCTACACATGAAGGTCGCATGAAGATTACGGCGTGAGCAAATCTCTTTCACCATTGTACGAAACGTGACCATGTTATCAGCATGGGTTAAAGGATCTGCAGGCTCAAAGGTAAATTCAAACTGGCTTGGCCCCATTTCAATTTCCATGGAACGGATTGGTAGGCCCATAGCAATGCAATTGCGGCGTAATTCGTCTATGATTGGTTCGAGTTCATCATAGCGAGTTTCGGTAAGGAATTGATAACCCTGCGCGAGGTTTTGCGTTTTAACCGACTGACCGGGCATCGTGGCGTGACTGTGACTGAGCATTGGATCAATACGGTCAAAGATATGAAATTCAACTTCTAATCCGACTACTAAAGACAGTTTATGTTGTGACAATTTATTTATTGCAGATTTAAGAATATCGCGAGGCGAAAAGGGTATGACCTCCCCAGATTTAAAACGAGGATCACAAAAAACCCATGCAGAATGTGGGGACCAGGGCAGAGTCCGAAAAGTTTTTGGATCTGGAAGCATCAAAATGTCACCTGCGCCTGGTGGAATCCCATCAACGCCAGGTGTCTCTGTCCAGACTGGGAAAACAGTACGGTGCGATGTATCCTTTAGAAGAAGTGTTACTGGAGCCGTCAGCCCATTTGTAAAAATTGAAAGTAAAGCGTCAGCGATAATAGTTTTGCCCCGCAGGATACCGTTTTGGTCTGCAAAAAGTACCCGAACTGTCTCAATGTCACTCTCAGTTACTCGCTTTAACAGTGCAGCTGCCAGTTCCACTGATTTAACGTCTAAAATCCCTGACTGGGCAAGTGGGCCGTTGGCAATTTGTCGTTTAACTTCTGTCATATCATCAGTAACCATTCAATAATTTCCCTACTAAATTTGGTGGGTATAACTATGCTCTAATACTGCCCTGTAATGTTTATTATCTCTGGATAATTTCTACGTGGCGTAATAGAGATCTTGTGTGCGTCTCCTTAGCTCAGCTGGATAGAGCAGCCGACTTCTAATCGGCAGGTCGAGGGTTCGAATCCTTCAGGGGACGCCATATTAGTCTTTTCTCCTTAAAACCCGTATATTTAGTTATTTTGTTAGCATCTTATAAAGAAATCTCACTGACAAAATTTTTTATGTATGGAGTAACCAGGGCATTATTTTACATCTACCTTATTTCTGTTTGTTAAGATAAGTTTTACTCACACTCAGAAATGGCGGCAGTTATTCCCATTCCGGTAGTAGTATTCGCTAACGGAAGGACCGTGGCTGTCTCAACACACTTTTTTCCGCTTTGTGTGAGAGGGTTATACTGAAACATGTAGTAAAGCATTGAGCCGCCTAATGCGATTATAAGTACTAACGACCCTATGACTTGGCCTGTAGTCATAACTTTGGCGGCTTAATATACATGATGGTCTTCCTAAAGTTCAGACTTAAACAGGATGCATAAGACTAGAAAACAAAGCAAGAGATAGCTCGACAAAATAAAAATTTTAATTTTTTTGATACCTGGTTTTTTATTAAGTAGCCCTTTTGGCAAAAAATAAATTTCCTGGTGCATTGCCGGCTAGGGATATTGCTTATTAACAGATAGCAATTGTACAATCGCACATGGAGTTAATATTTACACACTGTGTATCTTGCGAGAAGAAATACAAAGTCAAACATTTGCGCGACGGCGTGTGTGATAAATGTTTGTCTACACTTGTGATTAGGAAGTGGTTACGGACGGATCAAATTAAGTAATTAAAAAATGCAAAAAGATTAAATTAATCTTCTAAGTTAGCAGCTGATTTGACATGGAGTACGTTTGTTATAAACTTTATCTCATGAGAGATTTAGAAAATTCATTCATTAAGCAGGTGATCTACGTATCTAAACCTGTTGGATTTGATGACGAAGTCCTAGAAGGCATCCTCGTCCAGTCTAAACAAAACAATAAAAAAAACCAGATAACTGGAGCTCTGATTTGTAGATCAGATCTATACCTACAGTACCTTGAGGGCCCCCCAAACAAGATTGATTCCGTATACTCAAAGATAAAAATTGATGATCGGCATACGGACGTTAAACTTCTGGAAGACGCTAAATCCAAACGGCGATTGTTTGCAAATTGGGAAATGAGAGGTGATCCAGTTAAGGATTGGATGTGGACACAGGAAGAAGTAGCAGATGGTGTCCTGGAAAGGCTGTCACAAAATGATGCAATGAAGATTTTTGTACAACATTCTAGAGAAATAGATCAGTTTCTATCCTAAGTTCTTTTGGGTTGATTTGCTTGGCTAGCCGCACATTTTAAAAAACTTTAGGCCTTAAAGCTTATAGAGAGTTTAATAACATCACAGATTAACTATCGTTCATGCCAGTCGCTTTAGTCGTAGGTCATATTTAAATATCCAATGGTTAGAGCCGCGTAACCAATTAGTATAAGTAAATGAGATGTGAGAAACTCCTCAGACATATTACCCTAACCTCCTAAATCAAAAAGTGTTTTAACAACCAATTGTTATATGCTAACTCTCTGGTCGTATCGTAAACCTAATTTCGTCTGTTTTAAATCCAAGTACTTTTGGGCGCTTTATCCCTGGCAGGACAGCGACATCATATATTTCGCCTATCCCCTCTATTTCTAGCATGTGTTCTACGTCACCAGTATTTAGATTTATGATGTATGCTGCACACTTTGCCTCACTGCCTTCACGGTCCAGCCTTTCATTAAGAGCCAGTCCATTAAAGGTATTGTTGTTGCGCGGCTTGGACAGCCCTACGATTGCGTAGTCCCCGATAAAGGAAAGGCCACGTGCGAAACCTGGTAGAAAACATAACGGGTTAAATTTGCCTTCATCTGTATCAATATATCCAAACTCGCCTGTCCCAGCCTGTAATATCCACAATTTATCACCATATAATCTTGGAGAGTGCGGCATGGACAATCCACTTGCAACGGTCTCACTGGTTTCTACATCGATAACGAGGCCCCCAGCTGTACGGTGATCTCTCCAACCCTCTGCTAAATTTGATTTTGCCACGCAGGTTACATAGCGGGCCACATTGTTCTTTATGGCCATACCATTTAAATGGCAGCGGTCTTCGGCAGCAATACGGTCTATGAAGGGAGGCTTCCACACCGGTTTAAAACTAAATCTGGGTCCCAATGTTGCGAGGCAATTGAACCTCGTATTCACAAAGAGAGGGGTCCCATCATCGCGAATGTGGATATCATGAATATCGATGTCCCCAGTTGTGTGACCAGATACAGGCACGTACATTGCGTCATATTCGTCAGACAACTGACCCGAGTCTAGAAAATTTTCAAACCTCCATAATTGATAGAGGTTACTCATCCAGAGCTGATTTTCTTTAACAGCCAGCCCCATACAACGAGTAAATGTGCGTTCAAAAACAGATAACTCGTTCTCATGGGTCGTTCCAATTAGAAATAACTTGTTCGCTTGATAGGTCGTAAACGCCAAACTAGCATTTTGAGAAGAGAGCCAGGCCAAAAACAACCTCGAACTATTAATTTCACATATTGGCTTTTTTTTACCTACCACTGTTTCGTCCTACTTCAGTTTGATATCGAAGTGTTTTCGTACACTCTCAACAATTTCCCACGTTCCCTTAAAGCTAGCTTCAACTACAAATGCGTCACCGGCTTTAACAGTTACGGGACTTTGGCCATCCGCAGTAATTATTATTTTTCCTTCAATTAAGTGCACGAACTCATATTCTGTATAGGTCGCATGATACGTCCCCGGGGTTGCCTCCCAATATCCTGAAATCATGCTTCCATCCTCACTGGTGTGCATGACCCAAGTCTTCATTTCTGGTTTTCCCTTAGTGACAACCCAGCCATCTAAATCTTCAGTTATTGGTGATATACCAGCCACATCTGCGTGTTTTGAAATTGTTAACATCGATCAACCTTTTGGTTTTTGAATAATTGGAATTAATAATTCTACAAATTTCTAGTCGTTGGAAGAGTAGGTTTTCCATCTCAATTTATCTCTGGAATGAGTATATATTTTTCCTTGCGCAAGTCATACTACTTTCAAAAATATTGGTAATATCTCCATTATTTAGTCTTTCACCGCCGCTGGATTATCTACATCTCTCCCCATAGCTGCAAGGTCTGAATACCTGTCCCCAATCCGATGATGAGGGCGCCCTCGCGTAGCGGCACCTAATGCCACAACGAGTTCGTCGACTGCAGGCGCGTCATAGATAGAAAATTGAACTGTAAGGTAGTGTGAGCGCCGTCCAGTGTCATGCTTATCCATTAAAGGAATTTGAATTTGGGTATTTGCTGGGCCTCGAGTGTTCGTGAAACCTAGATAACTTTTTGCACCAACGGCCTCTCGATAAAAATTTCCAAACTGTAGGGTGTGGATAAGTGCGGAAGCGTGTTCCACTTCGCAGCTGGTTCCCGCGATACAAGCTTTTCCGTAGGCCTCAATTGCATCTCCAGAACCTGCTAATGCAATTAGTTGGTCTGATATCAACTTGCCCAAATATGGAGCCATGCGTTTAATTTCAGGTGATAAATCTTCAACAAATCCTCGCCCAAACCATGGATTTTTTACAACCGCAGCCACACCAATCATCCGCAGAATTGGGTTGAACGAACGTCCTCCTTCAGTGTGGATATTTTCGTCAAAAGTTACAACTTTTCGCAATTCAGGAAGCATAGTTTTTCTCCAATTAAAGTTTATATTTCTGCTTTTTTGTGATGGGGTTTTTAGCTCCGGAATCTGAGCTTGTACCGTTGTAAAGTATGAGTGGGGTGCCGGGATTTACCTCAAAATCTAACACACGCCCAATTAAGATTAGGTGATCGCCTGCATCCACTAAACGGTGCTTTACGCAGCTGAAGCTAGTCAAAGAGCCGTTGATAATTGGTATGTTTTGGAAATTTAGATCCCAGCTAGATTCATCAATTTGTTTGCTAGAACTTTCTTTGAACATATCTAAAAATTCTTTTTGACCCTCTGCGAGAATGTTGATTGCAAAATGATCTGTTTGTACAAACGCATCGAAACCCGCTGTGGCTTTAGCGATGCATACTAATAAAAGGGGTGGATTAAGCGAAACGGGTGTAAAAGAACTAGTACTAAATCCAATTAGATTATCATTCGGTTGGAGCGCAGTGACAAGGGTTACACCGGCTGCAAAACTACTGACTGCTGTTTGAAGTGCTTTCCTAGTATCAGATGGTATTTCTTGAAACCTTAAAAGCTTAGCTAAGATATTTTTATCCGCACCTAAACGAGGTGGAGCAGACAGTGGCTTATGCCCATGCGCACTAAAGCGTAGTGGGTTTGCTGCAACTGTCCAAGATTTGCAATTGGGATCTGGATTTGGGACCGTCGCCAGCATTTTGCGTACTGCTACATGGGGATCACTCTCAATATCGGTAATGGTATTCAGGGGACCAAAAGGAACTTTGCCGCCGAGCAGTTCTGTTAAATGCTTCTTACTATGAAGGCGGCTCCAGCTGGAAACGATCGCATTTAATTCTACAGAATTTTGAGACCGCGCGGCGAGGGTTGAAAAGCGATTATCACTTCCCAACATAGGTTGACCCATAAGCTGAGCCAATTCGCACCAAAATGCGTCGTCTACAATGCCCAGTGCTACGTGACCATCTTTGGCAGGAAACAATCCAAATGGTGCGAGAAGTGGATGGCCATTACCTTCGGGCTTTGGAACAATGCCAGTCATATCGTGGAGGTAAACCATCCGCTCGCATAGGGAGATCATTGCATCGTACATCGCAACATCGACAAATTGACCTTTGCCGGTGGCCTCAGCTTCGCGTAATGCGGCCATAATACCGAAGGCCATCATCATGCCCGCAAATATATCGCCAACGCCGGGTCCTGTTTTAGTTGGCGAGTTCGTATCGGGACCAGTCATTGCCATCAAACCACCCATGGCTTGGGCTACCACGTCATATGAGGGCCATTCTGCATAGGGGCTGGTTCCGGAGCGTGGATCCCCAAAGCCACGGATTGCCGCATAAACAAGTTTTTCATTAATGTTGGCGAGCGTTTCATAGGAAAGTCCTAGGCGCTCCATTACCCCCGGACGAAAATTCTCTACAATGACATCTGCAGTTACTGCCAGTTTGAGAAAACTTTCCTTTCCCTCATTTGATTTCAGATCGAGCTGAATACTTTTTTTACCTCGGTTTAGGCTTACGAAATACCCTGCCCAACTCTGGCTTTCATCGTCATCATTAAACGGTCCATTCCCTCTGCTGGTATCACCTGTAACGGCCTCAATCTTGATGACTTCAGCCCCATGATCGGCCAAGTGCATAGTGCAATAAGGTCCAGACAGCATCCTACTGAGATCAAGAATTCGAAGTCCTTTAAGGATTTGCGTACTCATCGTAATGGTTCCAATTCTTCCATAAATATTTGAACTGGCTTATTTACAGCCTCGGGCTGTTCAGCCAGTGCCATGTGTCGCAAGCCAGGCAAAATTATCGTCTTTGCGCCCAGAATTTCATTAGAAATTGCTTGGGCCATTTCGGGCCCGTTCCCGTAGTCTTCTTCTCCAGTGATGACTAAGGTGGGACAAGTTAGGGCTGGATCTGGCGCTATAATTTCGTCGATTCCGGTAGCAAGAACATCGTAAATCGTGTGGTATACTTCTTTCTGGTTTGCGGTAACCCAACCTCGGACCGTATCCATTAACTTAGGATTATTAGCACGAAATTTTTCAGTAAACCAACGCTCAAGTGCGTCTTCAACAGTCGACTGAGGGCCCAATTTACTAGCTTGCTCGACGCGTGACATGATAGCGGCTTGCGCGGCTTCAGTCCTCCTGTGTGGAGAGTGTAGAATGATTAATGCCTGGGTTCTGTGTGGGGTATCTTGAGCAAAACGCCGTGCTATCATACCCCCCAGTGAAAAGCCTATGATTACTCCTTTTTCAATGCTGCAAAGGTCAAGTAGTTCTACCAGTTGTTTGCGAAATAGTGAGAGGTTTGGCTTTGAAGGGGGTGCTGCAGATCCACCGTGACCATAAAGATCATAGCTAAGAACCCGGTAAGTACTTTTTAGTTTGGGGATCATCCACTGCCAACACTCTTTATTAAGTCCCAGGCCGTGGATTAATATCACAACCGGTGCATCTTGAGGCCCACTCAATGCATACTGTGTGCCGTCAGGTGATACATTGATCACGTAGTATCCCCCAATGGCCGATAGGCCATTACTTCGACTTCAACCCGAGCATCCACTAACAAATCACTAACAACAGCTGACCGTGTCGGGGGCTCAAGCGGGAAATACTCACCATAGACTTCATTGAAGCCGGGAAAGTCGGCCCGTTCGCGTAGCCAAACCATGGCCTTCACGACATCATCCCGCGTACATTCGGCCTGAGAAAGCGTCGCGGTAATGTCATCAAGAACAGCGCGGGTTTGTTCTTGTATGGTCCCATTGGTCATTGGTACCCCATCACGCATAGGGATTTGGCCGGTTAAAAATACGAAATCACCTGCCCGGATAGCCCTGGACAATGATAAAGTTCGTCCATTAATTTTAAGTGGATCGCCAATGACTTGCTTTTTTTTAAACATTCCATAAGTCCCTTTTTTTTAAAGTGCCCTGATTGCGCTGAGACACTTTGGGATTTTTCGCCAATATGTGTCGCTTTTTCCCGAACACTAATAGTGAAAGCGGCTTTGAATGGGAATCAAGAAATAGGAGCTCCTGGAATGGGTGATATTAAAAACTACCAAATGTTAATCGATGGTGATTGGGTAGACGCATCAGACGGTGGCATGTTTGATAGCGTTAATCCAAGTACAGGTGAAGTTTGGAGCCGTGTCCCAGAGGCGACTGAAGCGGACGTGAACCGCGCGGTTACGTCTGCTCACAATGCATTTAGTAAGGGCCCATGGTCGAAGCTCACTCCAACAGAGCGAGGAAAGTGTTTGCGCAAGCTGGGAGACCTTCTTGCTGAGCATTCTGAGAATTTGGGGCGCACGGAGTCAATTGACACTGGTAAAATGTTGAAGGAAACCCGCTGGCAGGCAAAATATATTGCGGAATTCTTTCATTTCTTCGCTGGTTGTGCGGACAAAGTCAGTGGTGAGACCCTACCAATTGATAAACCTGATATGTTTGTCTTTACCAAGCGAGAACCGCTCGGAGTAGTTGCAGCAGTTGTACCGTGGAATTCGCAACTTTTCCTAGTAGCAGTCAAAATTGGTCCCGCTTTAGCAGCAGGGAACACAGTGGTGCTCAAAGCGTCTGAACATGCCAGTGCCGCAATGTTGGAGTTTGGGAAGTTAATTGAGGCGGCTGGTATTCCATCAGGTGTCGTAAACATCGTCACTGGTCACGGTGAACCATGTGGGCGAGCGTTAACCTCGCATCCTAATGTTGCTCGGGTATCATTTACTGGAGGACCAAACGCGGCGCGCCACGTTCTTGAGAATGTTAAAAGTAACTTTGCGGAAGTGTCTCTTGAACTTGGAGGCAAGTCTCCGTTCATAGTATTTGATGACGCCAATATTGAAAGTGCTGTAAATGCCTCGATCGCAGGCATCTTTGGCGCTACCGGACAAAGCTGTGTGGCTGGATCGCGGCTTTATCTACATGAAGATATTGCAGAAGAATTCCTCGAAAAGATGACAGCTCTCACAGGGGAGATTGTGATTGGAGACCCGCTGGAGGAAGAGACACAAATGGGGCCACTCTGTACTAGTGGCCAATTGGAAAACATCGAGCGTGAGGTGGCTCATGCAAAGGTGCAGGGCGCGAAGATACTTGTGGGTGGAAAACAACCAGTCGATAAATTAGGTCTGTTTTATGAGCCCACTATAATTGAGTGTCCAAACCAAAATTTGCGTATTGTGGATACTGAGCTGTTTGGACCTGTACTTTGCGTCCAGCGTTTTAAAACTGAAGATGAAGTACTCGCTCTTGCCAATGATACTGAACATGGGCTCGCTGCAGGTATTTTTACGCAGAATTCGGCGCGTTCGCTCAGGATGGCAAATTTAATAAGAGCAGGTATTGTATGGGTGAACACTTATCGCGTCGTTTCCCCAATAGCGGAGTTTGGGGGCGTAAAAGGATCTGGATACGGTCGTGAAAGTGGATTTCAAGCTATATATGATTACACTAGGCCCAAAACAATTTGGATGAATACGTCTGACGAACCAATGTCAAATCCATTTGTAATGCGGTGATAGCCAAGATTGGGTTTGGACCTACTTCAAAATTCTGTAAATCTACCGTGATACCGAAGAGAGGATAATTGAGATGAAATTTCAACTGGCTGTAAATCTGGAGCGTTTGGACAGCAGTCTCGACATGAAAGACGTGGCCCGCCACACACTTGAAATGGTACAAATGGCTGAGGAGGGCGGTTTTGAGATAGTTTGGGCTGCGGAACACCATGCTCTGGAAATGACAATAGCCCCTAATCCGTTTCAGATCCTCACTTGGTGGGCGAGTGAAACCAACAAAATTCGTCTGGGAACTGCAGTAGTCAATGCTGCCTATTGGCATCCTATAAGGCTGGCAGGAGAGGCTGCATTTCTTGATCTTATTAGTGGTGGACGATTAGAGTTTGGCATTGGTTCTGGTGCCTATCAACGTGAATTTGATAGAATGAATCCAGGCTTGCTTCAAACGGATGGTTACAAATATATGCAAGAAATGTTGCCGGCCGTTTTGGCTTTATGGAAGGGTGATTATGCTCACGATGGTGAATATTGGAAATTTCCAACATCCACTTCAGTACCAAAACCACTCCAAAATGATCCACGGATTTGGGTGGCAGCTCGGTCGCCTATTACCTACGATTATGCCGTGGCCAATAACGCTAATATAATGTGTTGGCCATTTACTCGTCCACATGCCGAGGCTGAGCTTTATAAACGTCAGTTGGATGAAGCAATTGCTAAACACGGTAATCAGGTGGACCCAATTTTTGCCCTTATGCGTCATACTGCTGTCTATGAAAACGAGGCAGATAGAGATGAGGCCATTAAGGCGATTACCCGTGTCCTAGGACAATTTGAAAACCTTTATCGAAATTTGGATGATGTTAAAAATGGGTTTCCTAAAGAAATTCCACTTCATGAGCTGGAGGGGCGCGAGCAGTATGATCCGGAGATGTTGGAGCAGAACTTGATGTTTGGTTCTCCTGAAACTGTAATTGATAAGGTCAAAATATATGAGCATCTCGGAGTAGATGAATTTATTTACTACGCCTCGATGGGACTTGGTCATGAAGCACAGAAACGCTCTCTTAAACTTTTTTGTGACGAAGTTATCCCTGAATTTCGATAAGGAGGCCTAGATGTCAGAAGGTGTGACGGTCCATCGTGAGGGCCATATATTAGAGGTTAAGTTAGAACGTCCAAAGGTCAACGCGATTGATGTACCAACCTCTCAGGCCCTAGCGGCGGCATTCCAAGAATTGCACGAAGACAAGGATTTACGTTGTGCAATCTTAACAGGTGGTGGAAACAAAATTTTTTCTGCTGGGTGGGATTTGAAGGCTCTTAATGATGGTGAAATGCAGCTTGATAACTGGTGGGAAGCAGATGAATATGGCTTTGGCGGTTTTACTGGTTTGACAGAAAATTGGTCTTTGAACAAACCAGTCATCGCTGCTGTTAATGGACTGGCTATCGGTGGTGGATTTGAGATGGCTATGGCTTGTGATCTTATAATAGCTGCCGACCATGTAGAATTTGGTCTCCCAGAAATGCCTTTGGGAATTGTACCAGACGCCGGTGCGCTTCAACGTCTACCGCGTCGTATTCCCCACAATATAGCTATGGAAATGTTCTTGTTGGGGCGTCGAATGACCGCCACAGAGGCTGCGCATTATGGATTGGTTAATAAGGTTGTTCCGGCGGACCAGCTTATGGATGCTGCGCGTGAATGGGCCGCCTCCATTGCATGGTCAGCACCGCTCGCAATGCAGTCCGTAAAAGAGGTGCAGCGCGAAATTGAATGCGTATCACTGGAGCAAGCTTTTCATAAAATGCGCACTGACCCAATGCCAACATATCGTAGGATGCTAAAATCTGACGATGCTAAAGAAGGCGTGGCTGCCTTTGTTGAAAAGCGTAACCCAAATTTTAAAGGTGAGTAATGTATGCCAACCCAGAATCTGTAACGCGTGTCTCTAGCCTGGGTGCAGGACCAATTGGGGGTGGCTGGACTGCACACTTCTTAGCGCGCGGATATGACGTAACTGCCTATCTTCATGATGAGAGCGAGAGGGATGCGTTTCTGTCTATCATAAATACTGCATGGGTGAGCTTAATCGATTTGGGGCTATCGCCAGGTGCTTCGATGGACCGACTGAGTATTGTTACTAATCTGGAAGAAGCACTTGAGGGGGCTGAGTTTGTCCAAGAAAGTGGGCCAGAGCGCCTTGAGATCAAGCAGGCGCTTTACGCCCAGATAGGTTCCATCCTACCGCCCTCTGTTGTTATTGGATCATCAACGTCGGGTTTGATGATGAGTGATATTCAGGCTGACTGCACGACTCCAGAGCGCACAGTTATCGGGCACCCCTTCAACCCGCCTTACCTTTTGCCATTAGTTGAGATTGTAGGAGGTAAGAAAACTGCGCCAGAGGCCGTCACTTGGGCGGGTAAGTTTTATAAAGTTGCTGGCAAAGAACCTTTGATGATGAAAAAGGAAATTCCTGGCTTTGTTGCCACTCGGCTGCAAGAGGCACTGTGGAGAGAGGCATTGCACATGGTCGCCAATGGCGAGGCTACGCCAGAAGATATTGATATTGCGCTAATGAATGGCCCGGCTCCACGGATGGCGGCGCAGGGTCAGTGTATGGCTTTTCATGTTGCATGCGGTGAAGGTGGTATGGCAACTAACTTAGATCAATTTGGACCCGCATTGAAATTGCCTTGGACGCGGCTGGAAGCACCAGAATTGACGAAAGAGCTACGTGACCGGATGGTTGACGGGTGTAATGCAGTGGCCAAGAATCAACACTTTGAAGATATGGCAGCCCAACGTGACCGTGAAATTGTTGGGGTTCTCAATGCCCTGCGTCAAGCCCGTTCTATGTGAGTTTTGGTGTGGTGCCATTCAAGGTATCAAGGAAATCTGAAAGCGAACCTGGCCAGCTGGGTGCTGGCTCATCCGTGGGCCATGCTTCGCGGTAATCTGATGGACGTCGGCCGAAAAATTTACCAAAAGAATAGGCGAAATGTGATAGCGTGTTAAAGCCAGAAGCGGTGGCAATCTGACGGATGCTAAGTTCAGTTGAGATTAGCAGCAGGCGGGCGTTTTGTAACCGTCGTAAAAGACCAAATTGGACCACTGTACACCCAACATTTTTTCTAAATTGCCTCTCTAATTGTCTTTGTGAGACACCTAAAAACTTTGCGACCTGAGGCACGGTTAAAGGCTCCTCTATGTTATTTTCAATTAACGTCATCGCCTCACGTAATAGAGGCAGCATTGTTTCAGTGCTTCGCCCCATTGTACTGCGCTGGGGAGATGTTGCACTACGGATTGGGTGGTGCAGCATCTGATCAGCAATTTCACCAGAAAAACTGCTGCCACTAATTTCCTCTATCAGGCGCAACATTAGGTCAACGCCCGCCAGACCACCAGAGCAAGTCATTACCTTACTGTCTAACGTGAATAGGCTCTCTTGAACCTCAACGCGATCAAAATTTTCTTTGAAACCATTTAGCCAAGACCAATGTGTAGTTGCTGGCCTACCGTCAAGTAAACCGGCGCGTGCTATAATGTAGGAACCCAACTCCACACCACAGATGCGTTCGCCAGCACGGGCACGTTTTCTGAGCCAAGCTGTAAGGTACCGGTTATTATAATTTTCAGTGCCCCAGCTACCTAAAATGAAGTTTAATTCTGCAGGCATAAGCTTGTCATTTGCAATCTCAACCGTCGCGGTCATCCCATTACTGGCGGTAACCTTGGGTCCGTCAAACGAAGCAACTTCCCACGAGAATATGGGAGAGGGGACCAAATAGTTTGCGATTCTAAGCGTCTCAATCATTGTAATTAAGGTGGTAATGTTGAACCTAGGAACGACTATAAAAACCATATGTGTTTGAGCCCGCACCATTTTGGGTAGAATATCAATTTCCATAAATGTAGACCTTTTCTGAGTGCGTTTTTTCGTCACCTTATCCTAATGTGTGACGGATAATCGACAAAAATCTAACCACTTTCTTAGTCAAGTTACGAAAAAGGGAGCTTTAAATGCAGTATGACGTAGTTTTGACTTGCGCGGTAACTGGAGCGGGCGATACCACGGGTAAAAGTCCGCACGTACCGGTAACGCCAAAAGAAATTGCCAATGCTGCAATTGATGCCGCAAAGGCTGGCGCCTCAATCGCCCATATTCATGCTCGGGATCCTGAAACAGGTTTGGGGTCCCGTGACCCGAAGTTGTTCAAAGAAATTGTTGATCGGGTGCGTGACAGCGATACTGATGTGGTAATCAATATTACGGCTGGGATGGGTGGGGACTGGATCTCTGATACGTCTGACCCAGCTATGCCTGGACATGGAACCGACATGATTGGTCCGGATGAACGGTTGGCACATATCAAGGAGTGTTTGCCTGAAATTTGTTCGCTTGATTGTGGTACGTTGAATTTTTCTGATACAGACATGATTTATATTTCGACCCCGCCTACGTTGCGAAAAATGGCTGTGATGGCGCGCGAATGGGGTGTGAAGCCTGAATTAGAGGTCTTTGAACTTGGTCATATTCGTTTTGCAAAAGCCATGATTTCTGAAGGTTTGATCAATGAGCCGCCTATGTTTCAACTGTGTTTGGGTATTCCGTGGGGCGCGGAGCAAACTGTTGAAACTATGGTTGCAATGAAGTCACAATTACCACCTGGTGCGAGTTGGGCTAGCTTTGGTATTGGCCGTGGTCAAATGCCAATGATGGCGGCAGCAGTTGCTTTGGGAGGTAATGTGCGAGTTGGCTTAGAGGACAATATTTACCTCGAGCGTGGTGTGTTGGCTACCAATGCGCAGTTGGTAGGCCGTGCATGCGAGATCGTTGAACGAATGGGTGCCAGGATCTTAACACCACAGGAGGCGCGTAATAAGTTGAAGCTACGGGGTGCCGATGTCTCATAAAGTGGGTCAGGTCATATCAGACAAATGACTGATCAAAAAATTGAGAAAATTTGAGGCAGCTATTGATAGGGCGCTGTCTTTATCAAAATAACCTTTTTACAACTTGTAATTGTTGTGACCCGATATCGAGTACGACAATGGTAATGTATTTTAATTTAGGATGTTAAGGCTATGGAAACAAATCATGAAACTGACCTTTTGGTTGAGACTGTCCGTCGTTTTGTTGAAACTGAGATGTTTCCGCATGAGGACGAAATCGACCGTCTGGGCCATGTCCCAGAAGAGATAGGGCGGACTATTGAGGCTAAGTCGAAGGAATTGGGCCTATATTCCTGTAACTTGCCTGAAGAAGTTGGTGGTGGTGGTTTGGGATACGGACCGATGTCCCTGATTGAACGTGAATACGGCAAGACTAGTCACGCGCTTCAAAGCTGGGCGGCACGTCCCACCGAGTTACTTATGGCTTGTGAAGGTGATCAGCGAGAGGAATATCTTCTGCCTGCAGTGCGTGGTGAAAAGCGGGAGTTATTTGCTCTATCAGAGCCTGATGCAGGATCAGACGTCATGGGCATGAAGTCAAACGCTCGACGTGATGGTGATGACTGGATACTTAACGGCTCTAAGCATTTTATTTCGGGGCCCTGTATGCCTGATTTTGCGATTGTCTTTGCCGCAACTGGGGAAGATGAAACTCCGCGAGGGCCCCGCAAGCGTGTTACGGCATTTTTAGTGGATGTTGGGACGGATGGCTTTGATTGCCGGCAGGGAACTCGTTGCGTTAGTTATCGTGGGTATAAAACCTTTGAGTTGCATTTTAATGACGTCCGCTTGGGTGCAGGACAAGTTTTAGGTGAAGAGGGTCATGGTCTTGAGCTAGCTGGAAAGTGGCTGGGCATGGGTCGCATTTGGGTCGGGGCTACCTGCTGTGGTAAGGCTGAACGCATATTAGATATGGCGACTAATTGGGCTGCAACTCGTAAACAATTTGGTAAACCCATTGGCACCTTTCAGGCCACAGGCTTTCGTCTGGCAGATGGTGCCATGAACCTGCGTGCGGCGGATTTACTAGTTAATGACGCCGTATCCCGTGCAGAGAGTGGCTCAATGAGTGATGCTGATGCTGCGATGATTAAAGTATTTTGTTCTGAAATGCTGAATAAGATTGCTGATGATGCAGTGCAAATTTTTGGAGGTATGGGGCTTATGGAAGAGATGCCTATACAACGCTTCTGGCGTGACAGTCGATTGGAGCGTATCTGGGATGGAACTTCTGAAATACAACGCCACATTATTACGCGATCAATACTGCGACCTCTTGGTGCATGACCCCTCTTCGCCGCGCAAATTTTCAACGCCTGTTAAAGCCGCGGCACATTGTTTTTATCGGTGGCCGCTATGCCATTATAGCTATTGATGAGGCCCGCCGGCGTGGATTTGATGGAGAGATGTGGGCCGTAAACCCCAAGCGATCTGATTTGGCAGGCGTTCCCTGTGTTGCTTCTATAGAAGATCTACCTATAGCGCCTGATGCGGTTTACCTGGCAATTCCGGCTGGCGATGTGGTTGAGGCCTTGCGAAGTTTGGCGCTTTTAGGCGCCGGCGGCGTGGTTTGTTTTTCAGCTGGGTTCAAGGAAGCAGGTAATACTCAAGATGAAAAAGACCTTGTGGTGGCTACGGGAGACATGGCTCTAATTGGCCCCAACTGTTATGGGCTGATCAATTACATTGATAATTCTGCGCTTTGGTCTTTTGAGCACGGAGGCTGGTCGCCTGGCTATGGCGCGGCCATTATTACTCAGTCTGGGATGTTTTCGTCTGACATCACTATGAGCCAACGATCACTGCCTTTGGCTTACATGGTTTCGGCGGGTAATCAGGCAGTACTGGGCCAAGAAGATTTTTTAGAATTTTTTGTGGATGACCCATTGGTGCGAGCCATTGGATTACACATTGAGGGTTTGCAAGATGTCCCTCGGTTTGAGCGTGCTGCTTTAAAAGCACTATCTAAAGGCATTCCAGTCGTGGTGCTCAAGACTGGTAGTTCTACGATTGGGTCTGAGTTAACTATAAGCCACACAGGCTCATTGTCTGGTTCTGCTGAACTTTATGAGGCGCTGTTTGCGCGCACTGGTATTATCAGCGTCTCTAACCCTTCCCAATTTCTCGAAACTCTAAAGTTCCTGTGTGTTGTAGGTGCGCCCAAAAGTAAAAATTTGGTGGGATTTACTTGCTCAGGGGGTGGGGCCACCATGCTGGCGGATTATGCTGAAAAGATTGACTTAAGCTTTTTACCCGTCGATCCAGTACAAGAAATTGAGCTAGCAGCTCTGCTACCAAAAATTGCAACAGTTTCAAATCCTTTAGACTATACAACTCCAATCTGGGGACAGGAAGATTTAACATATCCAGTTTTCTCAAAAGCGATTTTGGCTGTTGAAGCAGGCTCTGCAGTATTAGTTCAGGACTACCCAGCAGAGGGTTTGGATAATTCTAAAGTTTTTTATCAACGAGATGCGATTGCATTTGCCAGAGCCACAAAGGAAAGTGGCTTACCGGCTGCCATATGTGCCACCATACCAGAAAATATGGATATCGAGACACGCCAACTTTTGATTTCTAAAGGCGTTGCCCCTATGCAAGGTATTCACGAAACTCTAAATGCAATCAGTGCTTCCGCTGAATGGTCGCAAAACCGTGTCCGTATCTTATTGGATATTCCCAGACCTCTGTCACCAAATTTACGAGTGGGCCAGCAAGTGATGGTATCTGAACCTGAGGGCAAATCCTGGCTGCTAGCCAACGACTTTGCGGTACCGCAGGGCAAGGTTACGTCGGGGCAAAACCTAGGCGCCGTTGCTAGTGAGCTTGGGTATCCTTTGGCACTAAAAATGGTAAGCCCATATTTACCGCACAAAACAGAAGCTGGTGCAGTTGTGTTGAACCTAAGCGATGCAGCTTCGGCTATTCAAGCTTCAATAAAGATGCAAGCTGATGTGGTTTCTTATAATCCACAGGCAGCCACAGACCAATTTCTCTTGGAGGCTATGTCCCCTAAACCATTAGCTGAGCTAATCGTTACATTGCGCAGAGACCCACAGTTTGGAATAGCTTTAGTTTTGGGAAGTGGAGGTATTCTTGTTGAATTAGTTGGTGACGCTGTAACGCTTTTACTGCCTTTATCTCCACACGATATAACTCGTGCGATTAAAAAGTTACGCGTAATTGGCCTTCTTAATGGGTTCCGTGGAGGCCCACAGGCTGATCTTGAGAAGATATCTCTTCAAATACATCGGCTCTGCATCGCCTATACAAAGCATCAGGACGAAATAGCAGAAATTGAGATTAATCCACTGTTTATATATTCAGATCAAGTCTGTGCTGTCGACGTGTTGGTACATAAATTTAACTGAACTTGAACTAAAGTTAACGATAAGTTGTTGTTGATCCAGAGTCGGTGGGTTTTGGCTTCGCTATAGCGGCAACCATATCGTCAAGAGAGACTTGACCTACTGCCTTATTATTTTTCATCACTGTAACCAAGTTAAATTTGGACTCGACCATCTTTTGCATTGCCTCTTCGATGGGGAGGTTGCTTTCAAGTGGTAGTCCCTTTTTTGAACCTGCCTCGTGGGAAAGTGTGTCCAAGGTTAGGACCCTGGCACGGTTCACATCCTTGGTAAAATCAGCAACGTAATCATTAGCTGGTTTTAAAACGATTTTTTGGGGAGTGCCTTTTTGGATTAATTCACCGTCACGTAATATCGCAATATCATCGCCAATTCTCAACGCTTCGTCCAAATCATGCGTTATAAAGACAATTGTCTTGTGTAGTTCATCTTGTAAATCCAACAAAATTGCCTGCATGTCGGCACGTATAAGTGGGTCAAGTGCTGAAAAAGCCTCGTCCATAAGTAAAATGTCAGCGTCGGTTGCAAGCGCACGGGCCAGTCCAACCCGCTGTTGCATGCCGCCTGAAAGTTGAGCAGGAAACCTATCTTCAAAACCTGACAAACCAACACGGTCTAACCAATGTTGGGCTCTTTTTTCGCCTTCACTTGAGACTACTCCCTGTATGTTTAAACCATACATTGCATTTTCTAAAACCGTTCGATGTGGCATTAACCCAAAGTTTTGAAAAACCATCGAAGCACCAAAACGTCGAAAGTCTCGAATTTTATCTTGATCCATCGCTAGCACATTTTCGCCGTCTACATTTATTTCTCCAACTGTTGGCTCAATTAAACGGTTAATGTGTCTTATCAGAGTTGACTTTCCAGACCCAGACAGCCCCATAATTACATTGATAGAACTTGCTGAAATACCAATATTGACGTCTCGCAAACCTAATACATGCTGATGTTTATCTAAGAGGTCTTGTTTCCCAAGCCCGTTAGCCACGAGCTCGACCATGTTTTTATCATCTGGTCCAAATATTTTATAAAGATTTTTTATTTCAATTTTATAATCAGACATCACTTCCACCTTCCCGATGCCGCTGAAGGCGTTTGCCATATTGTTGTGATACCCGGTCAAATATAATTGCAAGTGCAACGATTGCGAGACCATTCATCATGCCCAAGGCAAGATATTGGTTCTGGATAGATTGTAAGACTGGAACACCAAGACCTTTTACACCAATCATTGACGCAATAACCACCATTGCCAGAGCCATCATGATTGTTTGGTTTACTCCAGCAAAAATATTTGGCAACGCCAAGGGCAACTGGACCTTAAAAAGACGTTGCTGGTAATTTGATCCAAACGCATCCGCTGCCTCCAGAATTTCTTTATCTACCAAGCGTAAGCCTAGATTAGTAAGACGCACAATTGGCGGCATTGCATAGACGCATACCGCTATTAGCCCTGGGACTTTTCCAATTCCCAACAGCATCACCACTGGTAGAAGGTAAACAAAAATTGGTATGGTCTGCATGATATCTAGTACTGGTGTTATCATTGCCTGCAGCCTGTCAGATTTGGACATTGCAACGCCGATTGGAATGCCTAGTGCGATGCAAATAAACGTCGCTACCGAAATTAATGCAACGGTGGACATAGTGTTATTCCACATACCAAGATAACCAATTAATAAAAATGAAACTGCAGCACCAACTGATAGCTTCCAGCTTCGCGACCCCAAATAACTTAAACCTGCGACTATTCCAATAATCAGTGGCCAAGGAGTGCCTAAAAGCAATTTTTCAAAATTAACTAAAAAATAGAAAAGAGGATCAAAAAAAGCTTCAATACTTTCTCCCCAAGATCTTGAAAACTCTTTAAATGAGGAGTCTATTCCTTTTTTTAAATCTCGTAAATCTGTACGTTCCATTGCTGGAAACTTATCAAAAAAGCTCATACTTAAACCTCATTATATTAGAAAAAAAGCCCACCAGCACAAGGGCTGGTGGGCTTTTTCATTATGTTAAGATTAGAGTGAAGACTTCACTTTAGCTGCGACATCAGCGGGAACCCACTGCATCCATACATCCTCATGACGTGTCATGAATTCTGCAGCGGCATCAGGACCGTCAGCTTGCTCTGCATCCATGTACACAAGCATGGCACCCATTACTGAGCCTGGGTAAACTCGCTTAGCAAAGTAATCCATTGCAACGCCTGCTTTTGACTTGAAGCTATCTGTTACCACTGTGTGGACTTCAGATGCAGTCCAAGATGAAGGCTTTGGATCATCACAGTCCTGCTCTGCTTTGGCAATACAGCCATCCCAGTTTTCGCTGCCAGCAAAAGGGACTCCAAATGGCATAAGCTTCATGCCATATTTACCAATGTTAAGAGTTGGAGCCCAGTAATAGCCAAACCAATTTTCACCACGTTCGTTTGCTTTAATCATCGATCCGTCAAGACCTGCCTGTGAGCCTGGATCAATTAGAACCCAACCTTTTTTCTCCATTTCAAAGGCGCGGAACAAGTTGATATTTGACAACTGACATCCCCAGCCTGCTGGACACCCAATAAAAGCGCCCTTTGAGGGGTCTTCTTTGTCAGGAAAAAGTTCCGGATGATCTAGGACATCTAATACTGT
>JAFMEA010000113.1 GCA_017856985.1 Planktomarina sp. | reverse complement strand
TTTGCTCGGTATTTTTGCCGCGCTGATTGCTGCAGATGTTTCTGCAAAAGAAGAGGCGGGACAAAAAATTCTCAACAATACACTGGAAGAAATCATTGTCACAGCACGGAAACGCTCTCAGATTTTACAAAAAGTCCCGATTAGTATCACTGCGGTATCCGGGGAAGATCTAGAGCATGCGGGAATTAAGAATGTCTCGGATCTTGCTCTCGGCGTGCCGGGTCTTGCAGTAACAAGCACTGGACCCGGGCAGACGGAAGTGATTGTCCGAGGCATGCCAGGAAGGTCTGGTAATTCGCCCACCATCGGCTACTACCTCGATGAAGTGCCAATATCCTCCACTACTCGCAATCTCGATGTGATGATGTTCGATCTGGAGCGGGTTGAGGTTTTGCGAGGGCCACAAGGCACGCTGTATGGCGCCGGTTCAATGGGTGGTACTGTTAAGTATGTTGGGAAAAGGCCGAATTTGTCCCAATTTGAGGGCCGCGCAGAGACTACCCTGTCGCATATCGATGGTAGTAGCGGACTGAGCCGAAAAGCTAATGTCGTTCTCAATATCCCCCTACAGGACGAAAAGCTTGGTTTACGTTTGCTTGGATCCCATCAATCTGACAAAGGTTTCATCGACCGCTACGCAATTCATCCATCAGATTTGGCAGGAATTGATCCTACAGTTCCTGTAAAACCTGGTGCGAACTCGATGACACAGAACGGATTCCGAGCGATTCTCGAGTATGTTCCCAATGAAAACCTGACGATTACGCCATCGCTAATGCATCAGAAGCTTGAGGTCGACGCACCGTACCTGATTGATGTGCCGCCAGGATCTCTAGAAGATAAGAAATATATTCAGACACGCTTAACTCGCGAGGACCGCGAGGACGAGGTGACTATTGCAAATCTGACAGTGAACTGGGAGCGTGATCTATTGGGGGTGACGTCGTCTACCTCCTACTTCAAACGCGAGACCCCCGGAATTGAAGATTATACTAAAATCGCTACGGCGCTGCTTGAACTACCCACCAACGTGCCATGGGAGCAGCTTGATGATAACAAAACCGAAACGTTTATTCAGGAATTACGTTTGGTGGGTTCGAAGGATTCACTGGACTACCTAGTCGGTATTTACTACAGCGATCAAAAGAGGCATCTCCCAGATATCAATCCGTACAGTGCTGAAGCCCTTGAGCTCTTTGGGGAAGAAGGGCAGATATTCGGTTTTGATACCTCATATGAATCAGACCCGCGTTACAAACTTACGGAAAAGGCTATTTTTGCAGAAGCTACATATAACGTGACCAATGCCCTTGCGGTTACTGTTGGCCTGCGTGCCTTTGAATTCGAGTCAAGTTTTACAGATGCCGAGGTGGGGTTATTCACTGGGTCCAACGAGCCCGTATACCAAGAGGGCGAATATAAGGATGATGATATTACACCTAAGCTTAATGTTTCGTATCAAATGAACGATGACACAATGCTGTTCGCAACGGTGGCGGAGGGATTCAGAAGTGGTGCGGCAATCTCACCAGTCCCTGAGGCGGCTTGTGCGGATGATTTGGCAGCACTGGGTCTGTCTGAAACTCCTAAGGGCGTGGGATCCGATTCAGTTTCGAGTTACGAACTGGGTGCCAAAATGCGGATGATGGATCAACGGATGAGATTAAACGGTGCGGTTTATTTTCTAGACTGGACGGACATTCAGCAGAGCGTTTCGCTATTTTGCGGTTGGCCTTTCTCCGTTAATAACGGTGACGCAGAGGTCAAAGGAGCTGAAGTCGAGTGGAACTTTGCAGCTACCGAGGCGCTTTCTTTATCAGCGATGGTTAGTTACACGGATGCAAAGTTGACCTCGCTCGCCCCGGGGGCACAAGGGTATGTGGGCGCTCCTCTGCTCAACGTACCTGAGTGGGCATATTCTGTAACTGCAGATTATTTACTATCGCTAACGTCCGATTGGGATGGATTTGTGCGAGTCAGCTACAATTTTGTGGATGAGGTCACGCGCCTCTACGATCCGACAAGCCCTTTTAATAGTGTTTCTCCGAATAAGCGGCTTGATTTGCGGGTTGGAGCTTTCCAGGAGGATCTTTGGGAGATTACATTATTCGCACACAATGTTCTTAATGACGTCTCCGAGTCTGGGTTGTTCGGCTCAAATACATCGGTAAATCTGCCCAATACTAGGGCCGTGGCGATAAATCAACCACGAACTGTCGGGTTGACTTTTAACTATAACTTCAACTAGGCCGGTAGCAATCTTAAGGCCATGTCGATGTGACCGACGTGGCCTGTAGATCCTCATCGTGACTTAACGTTTAGGGAGCTCAACGCGCTGAGTGATGGATACTTAGTAGACATCTCGTGAGCGAGATAAACATATCCATAAAGCACAACTCTACCCAATAAGGACAGTGCCAAAGTTAGAAAACGACTGGTATGACACTGCTTGACTTACCCTATAGCCCTGCTGCTTTACTGTGGTCCAAAGAATGATGAGCTTGTGCAGGCATTGAGGGAATAATCGTGCTTTTTTTGCATCGAATCCGGCAAGTTTTAGTTGTTGCAAAAGGGTTATAAAACCGTGTAGCATGTCACGTGACATATGTCATTTGACATGTCGGAGTGCTTTGAATAGGCTCGCGTATTTGGACTGTGCTTACTATAGCAATCAAAATTTTAGATTATGAGGGGAAATCTATGACTAACAATAAATTGGCTCTGACGGGAGTTTTTGCTGCGCTATTGGCTGTGAACGTTCCAGCTACCGCAGAAGAAAGCTTCAATGGTATTGAAGAAATCCTAGTGACGGCAACAAAACGGACGCAGAGTCTGCAAGATATCTCCGTCTCTATGACTGCCTTGAGTGGCGATAAGATTGATGCCTTTGGTTTTGAGGATACGCGAGATATTTTTTCGCAAATACCCAATGTCTCCTCTAACGAGGGTTCATTTTCTGCGGACATCACCATACGCGGCAACTCAACATTAAACCCCACACTTGCGGGAGAGGATAACGTTGCTTTGTATTTTGATGAAGTGTATCGACCCGCTGCCTTCTTTGGCGGTGGTGTGATGATGGATTTGGAACGTGCCGAGGTTTTGCGTGGACCGCAAGGCACATTATTTGGGCGTAATTCCACCGCTGGACTGGTGCATTTTATCTCCCGCAAACCTACTGAAGAACAAGAAGGCTATCTCAATTTTGAGTATGGTTCATATGGCACCAATATTGTTGAAACTGCCATTAGTGGACCAATAAGTGATCAGGTGCGTGGCCGCTTGGCGTTAAAGTATCATCAAGATGATGGCTTCCAAGACAATCAGGGTCCCGCAGGCGGTAAGTTGGGCGTTACCGATAGAATAATGGGTCGCGCCCATTTGGATATTGATATCAATGATGATATGAATCTTTTGCTTTCATTGGAAGCCAGTGATGCAGATGATATTGGTAAGGCGTTTAACTACTGGGGTCTTATGGATCCAGCGACATTTGATCCAATGTTAGGGTTTTATGAGGTATGTGATGCGAAGCGTGTCTTAGCTAGCCAATGTGTTGGTGCTGGGGGATTTGGCGATCCTGACCCCGATGTGACCAAGCCCTATACTGAGCATGACCCGAGTGCGGGCGATGGTCGATATACCCTCGAAACTGAGACGGTAATAGCCAAACTAACCTGGCAGTTAAATAACGATATGGAGCTTGTTTCAATCAGTGCCTTGGATAGTATCGATCGCTATTTTAATACTGATGAAGATGGCAGTGCAGTTGGAGCGCTTGGCGGCATGTTCCAGTACAACGATGTCTACACCGTGGACGGTGACCAATTTTCACAAGAGTTTCATTTATCTGGCGGCGACGACAGTCAGAACTGGCTGGTTGGTGTTTACTATTTAGACGATGATCGTGATTCAACCAGTAGCGTAGTGGCTTTTGAAATTGGCGGACCCGACACGGTGGCTAATGTAGTTACAACCTCATACGCGGTGTTTGGTGAAGTGAATCGGACTCTAAGCGATACGCTGAGTATGGTTGCTGGGTTTCGATACACTGATGAGGAAAAGGAAGTTGAGGTCGCTACAATGGACGGGGACTATGAAACCCCAAGTCCCACATTTGGCACCTATTTAGCAGCCTCAGATCGTCTTACCGGTGAAAACCTATCCGGTAAACTGGGGCTAGAGTGGCGTCCCCGCGATGAGATGATGATTTATGCTAACCTGTCCACCGGCTTTCGTTCAGGAAATTTCAACAGTGACCTGTTTTTTGGTGACCTGAGTGCATTGTCGTCAGTAGATTCAGAGGAAGTAACTGCGTTTGAACTGGGTAGCAAGTCCACACTAATGGATGGACGACTACAGTTAAATGCAGCACTGTTTTATCAGGATGTTTCCGATAAGCAGGGCATTACCTATGACTCAAATTTAGAAGCACCAGTCAGTCGCTTGATCAGTCTTGGTGATGCGGATATCTATGGCGTAGAACTTGAGCTACTCGCAGTGCCAACAGATAATTTGGAGTTGAGCTTGGGTATAGGCTGGTTGGATAGCGAAATCAGCGCCGATTCAGGCTATGTCATCACATCCTCAGACGGTGTTGAACGCACTCTAGATGGTTCAGAGCTTGGATCACCTGACTTAATGGTTAATGGTGTGGTTAGCTACAATATTCCTTTAAATGATGGCGCTGTGGTTACGTTGCAAACCGACTTTTCTTACCATAGTGAAGGTGTCGGCGCTGGAGGTAATGAATATAACTACAGCGAGGCCAAAACGCTAGTCAATGCGCGGGTATTCTGGGTGTCAGCCTCAGAGAAATGGGAAGTGCAAGCCTATGTTAAAAATGTCTTCGAGACAGAATACATTG
>JAFMEA010000029.1 GCA_017856985.1 Planktomarina sp. | reverse complement strand
ACGCCAGTAGCCTGAGATTCCAAAAGTGATGCGTCCAACACTGCCACCTGCTTACGCAGATCCTCCGCGGTAGCTCTCTCTAAACCCAAGGCTTCGCCAAGGGCTATAATTTGCCCTGAAAGGTCGCTCAACTGGTCATCTTTTTGGGTTATGTCTAGATTAAGTTCATCGAGCGCTGTTCCCTGCCCTTTAATCGTTTCTTGAAGCACAAATTGCATCACCATAAAGATGGTCAATACAAACATCAGTACAAGCAGGAGCCCCGTCATAGCATCAACAAAACCTGGCCATATTGAAGCCTGAAATCTTACTCCTGTTCGACGGGAAAGTGCCATCTGTTAAGCCTATTTCTTTCTTGAGGGCGAAGTTTGCACCAAACTATGTATCGATTTTGAAAGATTTGCTAAGTCGCCGCGTATTTCAGATATACTCTCCTGACGTCCAGTAGAAATTTCTTCCAAGATACGCAACATTTGTACATCTATAGACCGCAACCGCATGCGGCTTTCAGCATCAATGCCGTCACCAGAGTTCTCTCCCATGCGCGCAAGCATTTTTTCTTGACTCGCTGCCACACGCTCCAAAGCCTGTGTTTGACCCTGGTCAAGTTTTCCAGTTAATTTCTCAACTGTAATGGCCAACTCAATTAAACGAGTTTCTACGTCCGTTTGTCCCACACTAGCCTGTGAATACATTCTTGCCATGCTAGCCATTTGCTCAGACATTTGGTCCATCATTGAACCAAGTATCGACTGATCTGAAACTCCATCGCCATCACCACTAGCGAATCCCACCCTTGTAATGCTTGACAGCCATTCTTCTAACTCACCATAAAAACGGTTTTGTCCACGACTAGAAAATACTTCTAAAAGTCCAACCATTAAGGATCCAGCAAGTCCAAGAAGAGACGAAGCAAAAGCGATGCCCATACCATCAAGTTGCCCCTCAAGTCCTTTTTGAAGTCTAGAAAAAATGTCTACGGCACTTTCGTTCTCACCTGGTGTCAACGATTGAATTGTTTGGACCAATGCAGGTACCGTAGTAGCAAGGCCATAAAAAGTGCCCAGTAAGCCCAAAAAGATTAGCATATTCGTAATATAACGGGTCAGTTCGCGTTGTTCATCGATCCGCGTCGAAACTGAGTCCAGGATCGAACGTGAGGAAGAAGACCCCAACTGCATATGCTCTCCACGTCCACGCAACAGACTGGCAAGGGGTAAAAGTAATTGGGGTGGTTTCGAATCTTGATGCCCGGACTTCTGCGCAGCAAAGCCCTCTATCCATTGTACCGAATAAATCAGAGATAAAACCTGATGAAAGCATGTAGCAACACCTATAAAAAAGACAAATAAAATGAAAATATTTAAATAAGGGTTGGCTAAGAATGTGGGCCCAACATTTGGATAAGCGATGTAACTTAAGAGCCCAACTCCTGCCACGAGAGCCAACATCATCAAAATCTGGCTAAATGGCTGCGAGAACTGAGGGTTTCGATCTTTGTGTATTTGATCCATAGCAATGACCTCGCATACGTTTTCTATAGAAACTTTACTTTGCAATATCCTTTAAGAAAAGGTTTTATGCAATTTTTCCAGTTTTGGGGCCTCTTTTATTACAAAATCTAATTTAGGATCATTGATTTTTAACATTTTCAGAAATTCCACAATTTTTTAAAGTCACTAAAACTAGATCTATAGTAGAACTGCAGCATTTCACGGCAGGTGATTTCCATCAAACTATTGAGTTCCTTACAATAGTTTGATGGAAACCCGCTGGGTTAGTCCTTTGGTCTACCAAAATCTGGGGCACCAGTATCTTGCCCAGCATCGATAATACCACGTCTAATAGATCGAGTGCGAGAAAAGTAATCGTGAAGAAAGTCACCATCTCCTGTTCTTATGGCTCTTTGAAGAGAAAATAATTCCTCCGTAAACCGTCCTAAGACTTCGAGGGTTGCTTCTTTATTCGATAAAAATACGTCCCGCCACATAGTCGGATCACTTGCTGCAATTCGAGTGAAATCCCTAAATCCAGTAGCAGAATAATTAATTACCTCAGAATTCGTAACCCGTTTCATGTCTTCAGCGACGCCAACCATAGTGTAAGCAATCAAATGTGGGGCGTGACTAGTCACCGCCAAAACTAAATCATGATGGTCCGGATCAAGTTCATCAACATTAGCTCCCAAGGCCTTCCAATAAATTGTCAAAGCAGCAACTGCATCAGGGTCTGCACCGTTTGGCGTTATCAAGCACCATCGATTATCAAACAATGCCGCAAATCCAGATTCAGGGCCAGAGTGCTCTGTTCCTGCAAGCGGATGTGCCGGCACAAAATAAACGTTTTTGGGAACATTAGGTGAGACTAAATCTATAACAGAACGCTTGACAGAACCAACGTCAGTAACCGTACATCCCGCCTTTAGATGAGGGGCTATTTCAGCCATAATCTTGCCCATAGCACTTATTGGCACACAAAGAACCACCAAGTCGGCATCTAACACTACACCTTTTAGGTCCTCACTTATGCTATCACAAAGCCCTATCTTACGTGCTGTTTCTCGAGTTTGAGAGGAACGGGCATAGCCAGTTACATGCGACCCCATCTTTGCTCTTTTCATAGCCCAATACATAGAGGACGCTATTAGACCCAACCCAATTAACGCAACTCGATTATAACTCATATGAATTGCCTCCAAAAAAACTTTTAACACCGGTTATAACACGCTGACATCCCGCCATATCAGGAACAGTGATCCGCAGTGCGTTAGGAAGACCATAGCTTCCCACCCGACGAACTAATACCCCTATAGATTGTAAATAGTCATCGCAGGCCTCAGCTTGAGCTTGATCGGAAAACCTCGCTAAAATGAAATTAGCTTCAGACGGGTCTGACTGTACACCAACCTTTAATAACTCCGCAGCAAGCCATTTCCTTGCAGCATTATTTTGTTTGCGATGTGCATTTACAAACTCTTTGTCTTTAACGGCAGCCTCACCTGCAAGCAAAGCTGGAACAGATAAATTAAATGGTGCACGTACACGGTCTAAGACGTTAAGAATATGTTGTGGAGCGTAGCCCCAACCCACACGCAAGCCACCCAAACCATACATTTTTGACAAAGTTCTTAGCATAACCACATTAGTATGGCTTTCAACAAATTTTGCTCCACCGTCCCAACCATTCACGTAATCAGCATAGGCCCCGTCCAGTACAACCAAAACATCTTTTGGCGTTCCTTTTATTAATCGCTCTATCTCAACATCTAAAATTTTTGTTCCAGTAGGATTTCCGGGGTTTGCAATAAAAATAATGCCTGTACTTGAGTTAATTGCATTTAAAATGGCATCTACATCCACGTGGCGCTCTTCTTCCGGTACCGACACCACCGTGGCACCAGCCGCCATCGCACAAATTCGATACATTAAAAAGCCATGGGAAGTGTGAATAACTTCTACTCCCGGTCCTGCGTAAGCACGGCAGAGCAAACTAATTAATTCATCTGAACCGCAGCCACATATAATTTTTGAAATATCTAATCCATGTATTTCCGCTATGGCACTACGCAAATCCCAATGGTCTGAAGGCGGGTAGCGATGGAGCGAGAGACCTGCCGAAATGAGTGCTTGCTGAGCTGCCAAAGGTGGCCCACTTGGGTTTTCGTTCGATGACAATTTGAGAATGTTTGGCATTCCCTCAACAGTAGATTTTCCACCGATATAGAGCTCAATATCCATTATACCAGGCCGAGGTTTTGGCTTTTTCATTCTATAAACCCTTCTCTTATTGGTTCTAACGCCAAATATCCAAAAGAAAAGGCCACGGCAGTTTGCTGTCGTGGCCCTTCAAATAGATTAGAGAAAGTTAATTCTTTGCATAAAATTCGACAACTAGGTTTGGTTCCATAACAACTGGATAAGGTACGTCACCTAATCCTGGCGTGCGAACAAACGTTGCCGTCATTTTAGAATGATCTGCTTCCATGTAATCAGGGACGTCTCGTTCTGGAAGTTGCGTGGCTTCGAGTAAAACCGCCATCTGCTTAGACTTATCTCGAACTTCAATCACATCACCTTCCGACACTGAGTAAGATGCAATATTAACTTTTTTACCGTTCACTCGAACATGGCCGTGATTAACAAATTGACGCGCCGCAAATACCGTTGCAACAAATTTTGCACGATACACAACCGCATCCAGTCGCCGCTCTAGCAAACCAACTAAGTTTTCACCAGTATCACCTTTTACGCGCTCAGCTTCAGCGTAAATGCGTCGGAACTGTTTTTCTGTTAAGTCACCATAATAACCCTTCAGCTTCTGCTTTGCCCGAAGCTGAGTTCCAAAATCGGATAGTTTGCCTTTTCGCCTCTGACCATGCTGGCCGGGGCCATATTCACGGCGATTTACTGGAGACTTGGGGCGGCCCCAAATATTTTCGCCCATCCGTCGGTCAATTTTATGTTTGGCAGCGGTACGTTTTGTCACCTGCTGATCTCCTTCATGTTTTTAAAAAGCCCAAGGTGGACCGATTGAAGGGCGTTGTCCTTTGGGAGAACCCTGACAGGCATCTTCTTGCGAAGGCCACCAACACCAATCTCACGCGGATGCCAGCCAGAGGGTTCAATGTCAAGCTCCAGCCAATATCTTTAACGAAACAGCAACTCAATAAATTTAACGCAGTTCTTTAATTGAAATATCAATTATGAAGCAATTTAAGAGGCAGCTACCCACTTTCACTCTAAACTGGTAAACTTTTACTATTTAGGAGGTGTGTGGGGCCGTTAGTCTACTTCTCTGTTCGATCCTGAAATCTCTACGGCGACCTTGTAGCCCCACACTTAATTACTGCTCAGTTTAACTCTGGTTTTTATCTTGAGTTTTTTATAGCAGAGGTGATTCGTAATGTGAATCCCCCTAACAGTATTTTTTAAAAAAATTATTATTCTTAGCCAAAATCAAGCGGGCCTCCGCTTGGGTTTGCCTGGGTCAAAGCTATGCTTTCCTACAGTCCCACCCTTTTTTGATCTTTTTGACTTCGGGTTTTCTAAATTTTTTGAATTTTTTTCTACTGCTAATCCGCCCCCAACAACAGCTTTAGGGTACTTCGAAGTTTTTTTAGATTTTGATTTTGACTTTTTTTTGAAACTTTCTACAACACCTTCCGGCCTGCTTTTCGCTACTGATCCACTTTTATTCTTTGGCCTTTCCTTAGCCTGACTTGCGTTGTGGCCATTAGCTTTGGGTTTTCTCTGTTTAGGTTTCGTATCATCGTTCCAATCTACTGGAGCGCTTGACGGAATATTTACTTCTATTTTTTTATCTACCCAAGGTTTCCTTGATTTTGAACGCTCAAAACCAACATCAACCGGAGGGCCATCCACTTGCGTGACCACAACGTCATCTTCAGCAGTCATATCAGGCCCCAATGCCTGCTTAAAAGCCTTTACCTTGGTTGATTTAATTTCAAAATAAGAAATTTCTGGGTGGATTTTAATTGCACCAATATCATGTTTCGTAATCCCCCCCGAATTACAGATCATTGGCAACAATCGCCCAGGAACAGTCCCACTCGATCTTCCACCCGGTATAGAAAACCAAACCGTCGGTCCAAAGTCAGCAGCTCGGCTGGGTTTGCTATCCTTCAAGTTTTTACTGTCTATGGCTACGAGCTCTTCTGGAGCGGATTGCTTCGAAGTATATAGTCGTAAATAAGCTGCTGCGATTTGAAGGGGAGTAAAATGTGACAACAGTTCATCTACGTCCGATTTCTCTTTTGAACCTATTTCTTCTTGCCAAGACGGATCCGTCATTAAACGTTCACGATCTTTAGCCTTTACTTCATCTGCAGATGGTGGTGCTGCCCATTCAGCCACAACCTTGGCGCCTTGCAAGATACGTTCTGCTTTGCGGCGAGCCGATGGGGGAACAATAAGAACAGAAATGCCCTTGCGACCTGCTCGACCAGTACGGCCTGAACGATGCATCAGTATTTCATAGTTAGTGGGTAACTCAGCATGAACCACCAGATCAAGATTTGGTAAATCAATTCCCCGCGCAGCAACATCTGTGGCAACACAAATACGCGCCCTCCCGTCCCTCATTGCTTGAAGAGCGTGAGATCGCTCATTTTGGCTAAGCTCACCTGACAAGCTAACAACTGAAAAACCACGGTTCGTAAGTCGTGTAGTCAAACGGTTGACCATCACACGAGTATTAGCAAAAACTAAAGCGTTAGGGGCCTCATAAAAGCGTAAAACATTAATAATCCCGTTTTCCATATCACGGGCAGCGACGCCTAACGCACGGTATTCGATATCACTATGCTGCGATTTCTCAGCAACAGTAGACACCCGCACGGAATTTTTTTGATAGGACTTAGCAAGATGCGCTATCGACTTTGGTACTGTCGCCGAAAACATCAGGGTACGCCGCGTTTCGGGGGCATGACTCAAAATGAACTCCAAGTCTTCTTTAAAGCCCAGATCCAACATCTCATCTGCTTCGTCCAAGATTACCGCCCGCAGCTGAGACAAATCGATAGAGCCACGCCCAATATGATCTCGCAGCCGGCCTGGCGTAGCCACTACAATATGAGCACCACGCTCCAAGGATCTGCGCTCGTCGCGCATATCCATACCGCCAACACAAGAGGCTAAGGTTGCTCGGGCTTCAGCATAGAGCCATTGCAACTCACGTTTGACCTGCAAGGCCAGCTCCCGAGTCGGCGCAATGACCAAAGCCAGCGGCTTAGTGGCACGTCCAAACTCTTCCAAAGAGCCTAAGAGGCTGTCGGCTATGGCAAGGCCAAAGCCGACTGTCTTTCCTGATCCTGTTTGTGCTGAAACTAATAAATCTGCCTGAGTTAACTCAGGCGCCAAAACTGCCGATTGAACAGGAGTCAAAGTCTCATAGCCACGCTTAGCTAGCGCGTCAGCAAATGCTTGCTTCACCAGAATATCTTTCTATCTTGCGAGGATAATAATATCCTCTATGGGAGCAAAAGCCCCAATTAGCCTAATCCCTTTCGGGTTGGTAACGGGCTAGGCTATTTTTTTGTTAAAGTATAGAGACAGGCCAGAGTTTTAAAACTCTGCTTAACCACATTTAGAGTAACCACAGTTGGCACAGGTCATACAACCTTCCGCCATGCGCATTTCAAACTGCCCACAGCTTGAGCATGACATCGAACGAGATTGAGACAAGTTCACCACCTCAGCCTTTGGATCAGTTTTAAGCCCCATACCCTTACCCAAAATAAAGCCAGTATTAACCATGTGTTCTTCTATTACGCCGCCGATAGCCGCTAGGATTGACGGGATGTACTTTCCTTCTAACCATGCACCTCCACGAGGATCAAATACAGCTTTCAACTCCTCCACTACAAAACTCACGTCCCCACCGCGCCGGAACACAGCTGAGATCATCCGAGTAAGCGCAACGGTCCATGCAAAGTGCTCCATATTTTTTGAATTGATGAACACTTCGAAGGGGCGACGATGTCCATTCAGCACTAAGTCATTAACCGTGATATAAATCGCATGCTCACTGTCTGGCCATTTCACTTTATATGTCTGCCCTTCCAAAGCTTCCGGACGGTTCAATGGCTCACTTATGTATACTACGTCGGCTCCACTATCTACCTCCGGAGCTTTTTCACTAGTCTCCAAGACTGATAAAACTGATCCAGTAACAGCATTAGGACGGTATGTGGTACAACCTTTGCAACCCTGATCCCAAGCGGCCATGTAAACATCTTTGAACGCCTCAAAACTTATATCTTCTGGACAGTTAATAGTTTTAGAAATTGAACTATCTACCCATTTTTGAGCGGCTGCTTGCATGCGCACATGATCTAAGGGAGCCAAAGTCTGGGCATTTACAAAGTGATCCGGTAATTCTGCTTCTCCCATTTTATCACGCCACATTTGAACCGCATAATCCACGACCTCTTCTTCAGTGCGCGACCCATCTTTCTGCAAAACTTTGCGCGTATATGCATATGCAAAGACGGGCTCAATGCCCGAGGACACGTTACCTGCATAAAGACTAATTGTGCCTGTGGGCGCTACGCTGGTGAGCAAAGCATTCCGAATTCCATGTTTTTCAATCGCATTACGCACATCAGTATCCATCTCTTGCATTGCTCCACTGGATAGATAGCCTTGTGGATCAAAAAGTGGAAAAGCGCCCTTTTCCTTGGCTAGATCAACCGACGCTAGATATGCCGCTCGCGCTATTTGATGCATCCACTGCTCAGTTTTAAGGGCTGCTTCCTCAGAACCATAGCGCAATCCAACCATTAAAAGCGCATCTGCAAGGCCAGTGACCCCTAGCCCAATACGCCGCTTTTGTTTTGCTTCTCGTGCCTGTGCCTCAAGGGGAAAGCGGCTCACGTCTACTACATTGTCCATCATTCGAACTGCTATTTTTACTAAATTATCCATGCCAATTTCGTCTAAACTAGCACCTTTTTCAAAAGGTTTCGATACTAGGCGCGCCAAATTTATAGATCCCAGCAAACAAGCACCATACGGAGGCAGGGGTTGTTCACCACATGGGTTGGTGGCCGAAATAGTTTCACAGTAATTCAGATTATTAGCTTTATTTATCCTATCAATAAAAATTACACCGGGCTCAGCGAATTCAAATGTTGAACTCATGATTTGATCCCAAAGCTCCAAGGCATTTACCGTCTGGTAAACTTCTCCCTCAAATATCAAATCCCAAGGTCCATTTGCTTTCACAGCATCCATGAATTCGTCAGTAACTAGAACCGAAACATTAAACATTCTTAGACGAGCCGGATCCCGCTTAGCGATAATAAACTTAGCTATATCTGGATGATCACAACGCATGGTGGCCATCATTGCTCCTCGCCGACTTCCCGCTGACATTATTGTGCGGCACATTGAGTCCCAAACATCCATAAAGGAGAGCGGACCAGAGGCATCAGCAGCAACGCCCTTCACCTTGGCGCCTGAGGGTCTTATTGTACTAAAGTCATAGCCAATTCCCCCACCCTGCTGCATCGTAAGAGCAGCCTCTTTAAGCATGTCAAAAATACCACCCATACTGTCAGGAATGGTCCCCATGACAAAACAGTTAAATAATGTCACACTTCGCTCTGTTCCTGCCCCTGCAGTTATTCGTCCAGCTGGCAGAAATTTAAAATCAGATAGTGCCTCAAAAAACGCTTTTTCCCATTTTTCAGGCAGGCTTTCCACTGATGCCAAAGCGCCCGCTATTCTGTGCCAGCTGTCCTCAACAGTCCCATCAATTGGGCTGCCATCTCCATCTTTAAATCTATATTTCATATCCCAAATTTGTTCAGCAATAGAGGCATCAAAGTGAGTCATATAAAATTCCACCAAATAAAAGAACGAGCAGGTTATGACGGTAGGCAATCAGTCCAAAAAGGTCAACTTGTATCCTTGATCAAAAGCTGATCTTTTAACAATCTCAAGTAAGATATGGAGTAACAATTGTCAGAGACCATAAACTTGGTAAAATTGAGTGTTGGTACCGAAACTGTTCAAAACTTAGCTGATTGGCAGGCTAATCCAGCGGCTAGGACAGCAGATGGACTGCCCCGGCATGTAACTCGAATGTGGCCAAAACGAAGCGAAGAACTGTTAAAAGGTGGCTCAATTTACTGGGTCATAAAGGGAATTATCCTATGTAGACAAAAGGTTTTGCGTCTGGATGAAATGTTTGGTGTAGACGGCATTAGGCGCTGCGCTATCGTCATTGAGCCAAAACTCGTTCAGGTGGCTGCGACGCCAAAACGTGCATTTCAAGGGTGGCGATACTTACCCACCGCAGATTCACCTCCTGACTTGACCCATCCAAGGCCAAGTGATGACGATCTTCCTCCAGAATTACAGGCCGAACTCGCCAATATTGGTATAATATAGTCTTTAAGATGCTCAATTTCATCTAAGCTGATTAAAGATTAATTGGCAAAGTTATCCAAGCTTTACTAATTAACCTTTAGTAATTGATATAGTCTACCGATTGTTTCCATGGTTCGCGATTTTATTTTTGAAGTTGGTTCAATTGGTCTGCCCTTGGGCCAGCAGCATCTCACGAACATGCTTAACCAATTCACTCCTTGGACAAGTAGTTTGGCTGGGTCTGGATTTCCATTCCTCCAAAGTTGCCTTTTTCGCCAACTCAGCCCCAAGAATTAAATCCTTAATCTGGACCAAACCAGCAGCTTTTTCATCTCCACCCTCAATAATAGCGATTGGGCTTTTGCGATTGTCTGCATATTTCAGTTGATTACCAAAGTTCTTTGGGTTTCCAAGGTAAACCTCAGAACGAATACCAGCACCTCGCAACTCAGAGACCATCGCTTGGTAGTCACCCATCCGATCTCTGTCCATCACAGTAATTACCACTGGACCTACATTTTCATTATCCATTTTCCCGTTCATTCGCAGGGCCGCTAGCAGACGATCTACACCAATCGAAATCCCAGCAGCAGGTACCTCTTGGCCAGTAAAACGCTTAACAAGGTCATCATATCTACCCCCACCCGCAACCGATCCAAATTTCCTCAGTTGGCCCTTTTCATCATTTATCTCGAATGTCAGCTCAGCCTCATAGACTGGACCAGTATAATAACCTAAACCACGCACCACCGACGGATCCAGAAGTATGCGCTCTGTTCCATACCCCTGGGCTATAACAAGATCAGAAATCTGCTCCAGCTCTTGCACCCCGGCTTCACCGGTTTTTGAGCCTTTTACGAGATGAATTAAGTTATTCAGTGTTTGATCTGACGTAGATCCTAGGGCTTTCATGAACCCCATCAAAACATCGATTTGTCCAGCTGTTAGCCCAGCACCAGTGGTGAAATCACCACTGCCGTCTTCCCGGCCTGGACCCAATAACTGCTTAACACCCTCAAAGCCTAGTCGGTCAAACTTATCAATCGCACGGAGAACAATTCCTTTTTCTTCTGAGAATTTGCTAGGGTTATCAGGCTCTATGAGGCCTACTTTTTCCATTATGCCATCAAGAACTTTTCGATTATTAACACGGATAATGTAGTCACCACGCTCGATGCCAACGTGTTCCAAAGTGTCAGACAGCATTGTACAAATTTCCGCATCTGCAGCCATACTTGATGAGCCAACAGTATCCGCGTCACATTGATAAAACTGTCGAAACCGCCCGGGACCTGGCTTTTCATTGCGCCAGACAGGGCCCATCGCAAAGCGACGATAGGGATTCGGCAAGTCATTCCTATTTTGTGCGTAAGCTCTGGCCAAAGGGGCTGTCAAATCGTAGCGAAGCGCTAGCCAGTCATCCTCTTCTTTCCAAGCAAAAACTCCTTCATTTGGACGATCCACATCAGGCAAAAATTTACCCAGAGCCTCAACAGTTTCAACAGCGCTGCTCTCAAACTGTTCAAAGCCATAAAGATGGTAAACTTCCGAAATTTTATTGAGCATATCGGTACGTGCTGACACATCCACACTAAAATAATCACGAAAACCCTTCGGCGGTAATGCCTTAGGCCTTGGTTCATTTTTTTGTTTGCCCATAAAAAACCTCACGATCTCTCGCCTGCATCTATCCGTCCAAGAGCAAAGGGGCAATATATGAGTTAGAATCAATCAATATTTTATATCTGATTGTTTTTACTTGAACGAAGGGCTGTAATCACTCACATACATATAATGACAGACGCATTAGAAGAACAAATTGCACACCTGACGCGCGCGATGGAAGACCTCTCAGATGTCGTAGCAAAGCAGGACAGCGAGCTCCGCCACCTTACACAGCTAGTGGAAAATTTTGGAAAAAAAATCCAAGGGCCAGATTCTGAGAGTGGCGGTATAATTTTTAGTGATGAACGCCCGCCACATTACTAAATTCGTAAAGAGCTAGCTGGCAGCTAATTCAGTCAAAACCTAGATATCTTCGACCATCAATACACCCTGAAGACTTTTAAGAGCCCCTTTGATCTGCGGCGTAACAGAAAAATTTTGTCCAAGTTCAATATCTACTTCACCTGGTAGGCTATCATCCATTAAACAAAACGATATCGGCCCGTTTTTAGCATTTTTAACAACTTTTGTTGCTTCATCAAGGACAGTAGCAACTGATGAAATAGTTTCGATTGATTCAAGGTAAACGCGGAGCCCAGCGGCTCCAAATTTAGCTACAGCTCCATCCATTGGTTGGGCTGATCGGCATAGTAATTTTAATTGTTCGGACTCCATTGTCGCTTCGACACTAATAACAATTTTAGACCCTACTTCTAGAAAATCACGGCATGCTTCCAATGTATCACTAAACATTGTAGCTTCATAATTTCCTGTTGTGTCGCTTAGTTGAATGAATGCAAAACGATTGCCCCGAGCAGACTTACGCTCTTGCTTGCCCGAGACAATGCCTGACAGTTTGGCCACAAGCGGTCCATTCTTAACTTTTTCGAGCAATTGGTCGAGAGTTATTACGCCAGATCGCCTTAAAGCAGAACTGTAATCATCCAGTGGATGCCCCGATAGGTAAAAACCAATTGCCTTAAATTCTTCGCCTAATTGTTCAGCTGGCAACCAACTTTCGACGGGAGACAGCCGTGGCTCGGGAAGGTCATCACCAGCCTCACCAAACAAACTTACTTGATTTGAACTGCGCTGCTCATGGATAACGGTGGAATAACCAACTAAAGCATCAAGACTTTTGAATACCCTATTACGATTACGATCTAGTTCATCAAATGCCCCAGAGCGCGCAAGCATCTCGAGAGGGCGTTTACCTAACCGCCTCAAGTCAACCCGCCTGGCAAAATCAAAGAGAGTAACAAAAGGTTTGCCAGCACGTCCATCAACCACCAGGTGCATCGCCTCAGTACCAACATTTTTTAAAGCACCTAAGCCATATACCAAGGCACCTTCCAATACGTCAAAACGCGGTTGACTTCGGTTCACGCAAGGCGGTGTGAACGCTAATTCAAGACCCTTTCGAACTTCATGGAAATAGACGGCGAGTTTGTCAGTAAGGTGTAAATCACAATTCATTACACCAGCCATAAATTCTACGGGATGGTTGGCTTTCAGCCAGGCTGTTTGGTAACTTACGACTGCATACGCTGCAGCATGAGATTTATTGAACCCATAGTTGGCAAATTTATCTAACAAGTCCCAGGTATCGTTCGCTGTTTTCTCATCAACGCCACTGGATGCTGCACCGGTCAGAAATTTTGGTTTTTCTGCATCCATTGCTTCCTGAATTTTTTTTCCCATAGCTCGGCGAAGTAAGTCAGCTCCCCCAAGTGAGTAACCAGCCATTTGACGGGCAATTTCCATCACTTGCTCTTGGTAGACGATAATTCCCTGCGTTTCATCAAGGATATGATCTACAGAGGGATGCAATAATTCGCGTTCACTTATACCGTTTTTAACTTCACAATACTTTGGTATATTTTCCATCGGGCCAGGCCGGTAAAGAGCCACTAATGCCACGATGTCCTCAATGCAATTGGGCTTCATACGTTTGAGGGCATCCATCATTCCGCTGGATTCAACCTGAAAAACAGCAACTGTTTTTGCTGCAGAATATAGCTCAAACGCCAAAGTGTCATCCAATGGAATTGCGTTAATATCACCCTCGGTCCCTGTCTTGGGCTCGTAAAGTCTGTGCCCTTTAGAATTTATGTGCAGTTCCCTTGTTCGATTGATCAAATCAATTGAATTTTGGATTACAGTAAGTGTTTTTAGCCCGAGAAAATCAAATTTAACTAAACCCGCCTGTTCTACCCATTTCATGTTAAATTGAGTTGCAGGCATATCTGACCTTGGATCTTGATAAAGTGGAACTAATTGCTCCAAAGGCCGATCACCAATTACTACTCCTGCCGCATGCGTCGATGCATTGCGCAACAGTCCTTCGACTTGCTGAGCATAGTTGAGCAATCTATCCACCACCTCTTCGGCTTTGGCTTCTTGGCGCAAACGCGGTTCGTCGGCGAGGGCTTTTTCAATGCTTACTGGCTTTACACCCTCCACAGGTATCATTTTGGACAGGCGGTCCACCTGTCCGTACGGCATTTGAAGGACACGGCCAACATCTCGAACCGCAGCTTTGGAAAGTAGCGCACCAAAAGTAATGATTTGTCCAACACGATCGCGGCCATACTTTTGCTGCACATACTTAATAACTTCTTCCCGGCGATCCATACAAAAATCAATATCAAAATCAGGTATGGAAACCCTTTCTGGGTTTAGAAAGCGTTCGAACAATAAGCCGTAACGTAAAGGATCAAGGTCAGTGATAGTTAGGGCATAAGCGACGAGTGACCCAGCGCCTGATCCACGGCCAGGACCCACCGGAATATTTTGAGCTTTGGTCCAGGCAATAAAATCTGCCACAATTAAAAAATATCCAGGGAAGCCCATTCCTTCGATAGTATCTAGTTCAAAATCAAGCCGTTTTTGATACTCTTCTTCGGACACGGCATGCTGTATGACCGCCAGGCGTTGCCTCAAACCTTCATTAGATTTTCTACGCAACTCGTCCACTTCGTTATCTGCAAATTTGGGTAAAATTGGATCCCGCTTGTAAACTTTAAATGCACAGCGTCGTGCCACCTCAACAGTATTTTCTAAAGCTTCAGGTAAATCAGCAAACAATATGGCCATCTCAGCCTGAGTTTTTAAATAATGTTGTGGCGTTAGACGTCGACGCGGTTCCTGCTGATCCACGTAAGATCCGTCAGCGATACAGATCAGCGCATCATGGGCCTCGTACATTTTGGTCTGGTCGAAATACACATCATTCGTAGCCACCAAAGGTAGATCCATGGAATAAGCTAAATCAACCAAACCACGTTCACTCAACCTTTCCGCATCTGGCACAACACCGTCTTCGCTGGGATGCCGTTGTAATTCGACATAAAGACGGTCGCCAAAGCCTTGCGCTAACTTGATGACTAGGCTCTGTGCCTTTGCAAGCTGTCCAGCCTGTAATAGACGTCCCAACGGACCGTCAGAGCCCCCAGTTAAGCAAATTACGCCCTCAGTGTGCGCTAGAAGTTCAGATATTTGTACTTGGGGCAGCTCTCCATTTGAGTTCAAGTACAAATGGGAGTTAAGCATCAAAAGGTTTTCATAACCACGTTCGTTCTGCGCTAACAAAACTACGGGAGCTGGTAGACGTATTTTTTCACCTGGTGCGGCGGGATCATAGGCTAAATCAACTTGGCAGCCTATGATTGGCTGAATGCCAGCCTCCGAGGCAACTTCAGAAAACTCTAGTGCACAGAACATATTATTAGTATCTGTCACAGCAATCGCGGGCATATCCATCGCAGACGCCAACTCAGGCAGTTTTTTGAGCCTCAAGGCCCCTTCCAACAGTGAATATTCGCTGTGGCACCGCAGATGAATAAATTTCAGATTCTTTTCCATAAAATAAGATTAAACTGCCCATCGGTCATCAGCCAGTAGAAATTTAAAATATCCTTATTTTATAGTACCCATCGGAAAGCTAAGTTGATGTAGATATATATTTTACTTGCCATAGTGATCACAATCAGTGCTAAATAAAATTGTTCTCGCCTCGGTCTTACGCCGCATCGGGCCCAGGCGTGGAGAACGAAACAGACAGTGGCTTGATTTCTAAATATGAAAATTTCGTTTCGTCTAAATGGCGCATCTGTGTCTGCCATCGCACCCACTGGTACCGAAACTTTGCTCGAATACCTGCGCCAAGATATCGGGCTTTGTGGCACCAAGGAAGGCTGCAATGAAGGTGATTGCGGTGCGTGCTCAGTTATTGTGACGGGAAAAGATGGTGTGCCACAGGCCATGAATGCGTGCATATTGTTCTTGCCCCAGATCCAAGGCCGTTCAGTGCGAACAGTTGAAGGCATCAGCGGGCCCGATGGAACATTGCACCCAGTTCAGGAGGCTATGATTGCCCAACACGGTGCACAATGTGGATTTTGCACACCCGGTTTCATTACCACTATGGCGGCGGCTCATGCTAATGGCGAAAACGATTTTGACACTGCACTGGCTGGAAATCTGTGCCGCTGCACTGGTTATGCACCAATCGTTAGAGCCGCTGAGCTTGCTAATCAAAAGCCAGTGCCAAAGTGGATGCAAGAAAATCCAGAATTAGTGTCCAAAATTGAAAGCTCTGAAACAATATTTTGTCCTAAGTCTGCAGATGAACTCGCGCATTGGTATAAAGAAAACCCGAGCGCCACATTAGTGGCTGGAGGGACCGATATTGGCCTATGGGTTACAAAACAAATGCGAGATTTTTCTAAACTAGCTTTTCTTGGTCACGCTGAGGATCTACGCCAAATCGAAGACTGTGGAGATTATTTACAAGTTGGGGCAACTGTTACAATCGCAGCTTTGATGACGGCAATTCAACCTCTTTACCCGTCATTTTACGCTATGTTATTGAGATATGGTAGCGCACAGGTACGAAATGCCGCAACGATAGGCGGCAACATAGCTAATGGCTCTCCAATCGGTGACGGACCGCCGGCTTTAATAGCCTTGGGTACGACGTTAATACTCCGTCAAGGCAAAAACTATAGGCGGATGCCATTGGAAGATTACTTTTTAGCATACCAAAAACAGGATCGTTTGAGCGGTGAATTCGTGGAATCTATTGAGTTGAGAAAGGATCAAGTTAATCTACGTTGTTATAAACTATCAAAACGATTTGACCAAGATATCTCAGCCGTTTGCGGATGCATTAACATCCGTACTGAAGACAAGATAATAAAAAGTGCACGTATTGCTTTTGGCGGCATGGCAGCTACTCCAGCCCGAGCCAAAATAACAGAACAGGCACTGGTGGGTATGGAGTGGAGTTTACAAACTTTTGAAAGCACAAAATCAGTTTTATTAAAGGATTTTTCTCCAATGTCTGACGCTCGAGCTAGCGCAGCATATCGTTCTGAATCTGCCCAAAACATGCTTTTACGTTACTTTAATGAAATACAAGGTGCAGCAATAAATATTCTAGAGGTGCATCCGTGACATTAGCAAAACCTTTACCGCATGATGCAGCCTTTCAGCACGTCAGCGGTACTGCGCGTTATGTGGACGATATTCCCACTCCTGCCAGCACTTTACACCTCGCATTCGGTTTATCGCCAGTAGCTAAAGGTGAAATCAAGTCACTTAATCTTACTGCAGTTAGGAATGTTAAGGGTGTCCACCTGGTGCTTGAGGCAAAGGACTTGCCATTCACTAATGATGTCTCACCATCAGCACATGACGAACCTTTGCTGGCAGATAAACTTCTACACTATGCCGGCCAACCAATCTTTTTGGTGATCGCAGAGAGCCATCTAATCGCACGGAAAGCAGCGAAAATGGCAGAGTTTGAAATTGTTGAGGGGGTTCCAATTCTCTCTATAAAACAAGCTCTTAGTTCAGACAGTCGCTTTGAAAGTGGCCCACGTGTTTATAGTAAAGGTGCGCCAGATAGCGCACTTGCAACTGCCACGCACAGGCTTGATGGTAGCTTAAACTTGGGTGGGCAAGAACATTTTTATCTTGAGGGGCAAGCCGCCTTAGCCCTGCCGGGTGAACATGGGGACATGGTTATTCATGCCTCAACGCAGCATCCAACAGAAATACAGCATAAAGTAGCTGAAGCCTTAAATATTGCACAGCACGCTGTTAAAGTTGAAGTACGCCGCATGGGTGGGGGGTTTGGTGGAAAGGAAAGTCAAGGAAATGCACTAGCGGTAGCCTGTGCCATTGCGGCTATGCAAACAGGACTTCCATGTAAGATGCGATACGACCGTGATGATGACTTCATTATTACGGGCAAACGCCACGATTGTCAGATTGATTATGAGGTAGGATTTGACCAGCATGGCCGGATTCAAGCACTGAAATTCACCCATTACTTTCGTTGCGGTTGGGCTCAAGACTTATCGCTTCCAGTCGCTGACAGAGCTATGTTGCATGCTGACAATGCCTACGATCTGCCACATGTGCGAATTACCTCTCATCGACTAAAAACTAATACCCAAAGTGCGACTGCGTTTCGTGGCTTTGGAGGGCCCCAGGGAATGATTGGGATCGAGAGGGTGATGGATCATATATCACATTTCCTGAGACTTGATCCAACGGCTGTGCGCCTTAAAAACTACTACCCAGACATGTCAGAAATTAATGAAGCACCCGCAACTACGCCCTATAACATGCCAGTTACCGATTTTATTTTAGGCGAGATGACGCAGTCAATTCTAAGCAGCTCAAGCTATTCTGCACGCAAAGCATCAGTAGCAAAATGGAATGCTGAAAATTCAACTCTCAAACGTGGTATTGCGCTAAGTCCAGTTAAATTTGGAATTTCCTTTACTTTGACCCACCTGAATCAAGCCGGTGCTTTAATACAGATATATGCTGATGGATCAGTACTTATTAATCACGGTGGTACTGAAATGGGGCAAGGGCTGTTTCAAAAAGTAGCACAAGTAGCAAGCCGAGCCCTCGGTGTTACACAATCGATGATTAGGGCAAGCGCAACCGATACTAGCAAGGTCCCAAACACATCAGCGACCGCAGCAAGTTCTGGCTCAGACCTTAATGGAATGGCGGTCCAGGTCGCCTGTAAGGTACTACAGCAACGTATTTCAGCCCACGTCTCCAAACAGCAGGGCTGCCCTGAAGACTTAATCTTATTTAGTGAAAATATGGTCACCGGCCCTAACTTTAAGTTGCCTTGGTTAGAGGTTATTAAATCAGCTTATGAAAATCGTATTTCGCTGTCTGCTACCGGCTTTTACAAAACCCCCAGCATAGAGTGGGATAGGATTAAGGGACAAGGTCGTCCCTTCTTATATTTCGCGTATGGTGTCTCGGTCACTGAGGTTGTGATTGACGTGTTGTCCGGAGAAAACCGGATTTTGCGCTGTGATATCCTACATGACTGTGGAAATTCGCTCAACCCGGCACTGGACATAGGTCAAGTTGAGGGCGGCTTTGTTCAAGGTGCTGGTTGGTTAACCACTGAAGAGCTTGTTTGGGATGATAGTGGCCACTTGAAAACTCATGCGCCATCAACTTACAAAATACCAGCATGCTCTGACAGACCGGAAGTTTTTAACGTATCACTTTGGAACGCACCAAATTCAGAGAATACCATTTATAGGTCTAAAGCGGTGGGCGAGCCTCCACTAATGCATGGGATTTCAGCATTTTTAGCAATTTCAAATGCTGTTTCAGCCTGCGGTTCAAATTATCCACACCTGCAAGCGCCAGCAACAGCTGAGGAAATATTTTTTGCGATTAAAAGGGCAAAAGGTATGACACATGAGTTTTGATCAAGTAAAGGTAAACGCTGCGATATTAGAGCATGGCGCAATTTATCGCGTAGTTATTGCAGCTGTAAGAGGCTCCTCTCCGCGTGAAGTTGGGGCCACGATGCTATTTTGGGAGGGTGGTCAAAGTGGGAGTATTGGCGGCGGCACCTTGGAATATAAGGCGACTCAAAATCCACAGTTAGGAGTCTGCAGCTACCCACTTGGACCCGAATTAGGTCAGTGCTGCGGAGGCCATGTCACTCTTGTCACCGAGTATTTTGACTCACCGGTAGAAGCCACACAACTTTATATTAGACGCGTGACTGGTACAGAAGAATTACCTCTAGAAATTACCCGCCTCCAGCGAGCAACACGCAACGGCGGAGCTCCTGCTACTTTTAAGTTTATCAAGGGCTGGCTGGCAGAACCAGTGGACCCACCCCGCACCCCACTTTGGATATGGGGTGCTGGTCACGTTGGCCAAGCGGTGGTCCAGATAGCAGCACAGTTAGAAGATTTTGATATCACTTGGGTAGACACCAAGCCCGATCGCTTCCCATTAGGGATCCCTAGTAATGTCACCGTAGTGCCTGCAGCGGAGCCAGCACATTTAATGCCCCATGCGCCAACAAGAGCTCATCATTTAATATTTACCTACTCTCATGCTCTGGATTTGGCCCTGTGCGACGCGGCGCTTAAAAGGGGTTTTGCATTTTGTGGCCTAATAGGATCCCAAAGTAAGTGGGCGCGTTTTAAGAGCCGCCTCTCAGCTTTAGGACACTCCAACAGTACAATTTTAAAAATAACGTGCCCAATTGGAGAGCCCAATCTGGGAAAACAACCAATTGCGATTGCGATTGGGGTGACACAGAGCCTATTGTCAGTCCATACCAGTTTAGCTAACCAAAGGAGCGCCCAGGCGTGAGCCAGACACTCTTACAAATCCAAGGGTTAACCAAATCCTATCCAGGTGTAACAGCCAATGACAATGTAAGTTTTAAAATTAAGTCTGGTGAAATTCATGCCTTGCTTGGAGAGAACGGAGCCGGCAAATCAACTTTGGTAAAAATGATCTACGGCTTGGTTCGTCCTGACAAAGGAAACATGAAGTTGGACGATGAAAGCTTCAAGCCATTAGAGCCAAGGGCTGCCCGAGCTTCGGGAATTGCAATGGTTTTTCAACATTTCAGCTTATTTGAAGCTCTGAGTGTCGCTGAAAATATTGCATTAGGTATGGAAAACCCACCTAAATCTAGTGCATTGTCGATACGAATAACCGAAGTCTCTCTCACGTATGGTTTGCCACTTGATCCCGAACGTTTGGTCGGAGATTTGTCAGCTGGTGAACGCCAAAGGGTAGAGATTATCCGCTGCCTCCTGCAGGAACCCAAGCTTTTAATTATGGATGAGCCGACCAGTGTTTTGACGCCTCAAGAAGTAACTACTCTTTTCACCACACTAAAAAAGTTAAAATCAGAGGGTACATCGATCCTCTACATCTCCCATAAACTAGAAGAAATTCGCACGCTCTGCGAGACGGCGACAATTTTACGGAATGGAAAGAAAGTCGCCACATGCGATCCAAGACAAAAGTCTGCGCGCGAGCTTGCCGAGATGATGGTGGGTGGGACTTTAAACTCTGCTAAACCAAAGAAGTTAAAACTTGGTAAAGTGGTACTTGAAGCTGCAGGCTTGTCTTTGCCACCGCAATCCGCGTTCGGCACCAGCTTGAAAAATATTTCTTTTCAACTTCACCAAGGTGAAATTTTAGGCATTGGAGGGGTCGCCGGCAATGGGCAGGATGAACTATTAGCCTGCCTCTCCGGTGAGATCTTAACCACGCCAAATAAAATTCTATTTAATTCAAAGCCAGTGGGGCATATGACACCCAACGAAAGACGTGCATTAGGTGTTTTAGCAGCGCCCGAAGAAAGGTTAGGTCACGCTGCAGCACCAGACATGGATCTTATTGAAAATTCTATGCTTACTGCGATGGTAAGAAAAAACCTGAGTAATGCTGGGTTTTTAAATTGGCAACGGGCGAAGGCCTTTACTCAGACGATAATAGATGAGTTTGATGTCCGCACTCCTGGCCCACAATCTATTGCACGGTCCTTATCAGGCGGAAATCTTCAGAAATATGTAATTGGACGTGAAGTCCTCCAGGATCCAGACGTTTTAATTGTAAACCAGCCCACATGGGGCGTAGATGCAGCAGCGGCTGCTGCAATTCGGCAATCACTTTTGGATTTAGTGGGCAAAGGTGCAGCTATCATAGTAATCAGCCAAGACTTGGATGAATTAATGGAAATCTCTACCCGATTTTCTGCGTTAAATAACGGCAAACTTTCAGTAGCCCAACCTATGGCTAAATTTAGCTTAGACGAAATCGGCTTACTGCTCGGAGGTGCTGATGCTTAGACTTGAAAAGCGACCTAGCCCTTCACGGACATGGGCTTATCTCGCACCAGTTTTAGCAGTAATTGCAACCATGATTGGTGGTGGAGTAATGTTTGCTCTTCTGGGCAAAGATCCATTTGAGGCCATACGAATTATTTTTTATGACCCTCTTTTCTCAGAATTTGCTTGGTATTATCGGCCACAGCTGTTGATCAAAGGCGCCCCATTAATTTTAATAGCCATCGGTTTGTCAATGGGGTTTCGAGCTGGCATTTGGAATATTGGCGCGGAGGGACAATATATCATTGGGGCTCTATTTGGCGCTGGGTTTGCCCTCGCGCTTTACCCGACCGAAAGCCCATTTATTTTTCCTTCAATGATTGTACTAGGAGCACTTGGTGGATTTTTGTGGGCAATGATCCCAGCGGTTTTAAAAACAAAGTTTGGCACGAACGAAATACTGGTAAGTCTGATGTTAGTTTATGTAGCCGAACAACTGCTTGCCTCTATGTCTCTGGGGTTAATGAAAAATCCAGAAGGTTTTGGGTTCCCAGGATCAAGAAATTTACAACAGTACGCAAGTGCACACAACGCGGAACTTTGGGTTGGATCTGGAGTACACATGGGTGTAGTTTTCGCATTAATGGCAATAATTTTCGCATATGTCATGCTTGCTCGACACCAACTAGGGTTTCATATCCGACTAACCGGAGAAAGCCCAAAAGCGGCTCGTTTTGCTGGGGTCAATCCAAACAGACTAATAATTTTCTGCCTGGGCTGCAGTGGCGCTTTGGCGGGGCTCGCCGGAATGTTCGAAATTGCAGGGCCAAGTGG
>JAFMEA010000112.1 GCA_017856985.1 Planktomarina sp. | reverse complement strand
GGCTTGAAGCCTCTGGTGCTTTTACGAGAACGAGCAAATGTCGAAAAATCCATATAAGGTCCTTAATGTTGAGTTTATTCGTTATTGTCTTAATCTGATGAGTATTTGGTAGACATGCAGTGCTTTTTAGAAATATTCATCACACATATAAAAACAGGTACTGTCATTTAGCCCTAATAGCGCGGCTTTCTGAATAGTCTGCGGTAACTCTCTATTAATAAAATATTGTGCAGCATAGAGCTTACCCTGATAGAAACCAACCTCAGAATCAGCCTGCTCCGGATGATTTAAACTTACCTGACCAGCGGCTATGATCGCCTGCTTTAACCAGATCCAAGAGATAACGACCTGCCCGAACATATCAAGATAAATAGTAGCATTTGCCAATCCAAGATCAGGGTCTTCTTTAATTGAAAATAGCAGCGACTCAGTTACTCGCTGAGTTCTATCAATCGCTTCTCTTATCGGAGGTACAAAGTGTGCAATCTCGGGCAGAGCGGCAGCATCAGCCAGCGTCTTCTCGATCAGGCTAATGAACAATTGATAACTTTGGCCATTATTAGATAGAACCTTTCGACCGAGAAGGTCTAAGCCATGAATGCCTTCAGTGCCCTCGTGAATTGGGTTTAACCGCTGGTCACGATATAACTGTTCAACTGGGTACTCTCGGATATAGCCCGAGCCGCCCAATACCTGAATCGCAAGATCATTACTTATGCAGCCGTATTTGGACGGAAAGCTTTTTACGATTGGCGTCAAGAAATCCAGCAGTGAGGCAGCCTGCTCACGATCATCGGTTGAAACTGCAGTTTTACAGTCTTCGGCTAAGGACGCCGCATACATACAAAGCGCCAGACTTCCTTCAGCATAGGATTTTTGCGCCAGAAGCATGCGCCTCACGTCTGCATGCTCAATAATCTTTACCTGAGGCGCCTGAGGATCTTTGTTTGATGGCAGACGACCCTGAGGCCTCTCACGGGCATAATCCAACGCATGCAAATAACCTCTGTAAGCAAGGGCCGATGCTCCCAAACCCACGCCAATTCTTAGGTCATTCATCATTTGGAACATATAACGTAGCCCTTGATGGGGCTCACCTACAAGATAACCAACAGCTCCTTGTTGCTCACCAAAATTTAAAACGGTGGATGTGGCGCTGCGATTGCCCATTTTGTGCAACAGGCCGGCCAGGACAACATCATTCCTCTCCCCAATAGTACCGTCAGTATTGACTAAAAATTTAGGCACAATAAATAAAGAGATACCTCGTGTTCCCTTGGGAGCACCCTCAATCCGCGCTAAAACCAGATGCACAATATTGTCTGATAGACTGTGGTCACCATTACTGATATATATCTTCTGCCCTCGAATAAGGTAGCTGTCGTCAGGCTGTAATGTCGCCGAGGTTTTAATGTCACCGAGTGTTGAACCCTGAGCGGGTTCAGTTAGAGCCATGGTACCTGCGCTTCGGCCATCCATCATAGAACTTAGAAACAGAGATTTTTGCTGCTCATTGCCAAAGGCCCGAATCACATTGCTCGCCGCAGCAGTAACAAAGTAGTAACCACTGCTTCCTGAATTTGCAGCTTGAATATAGGTCCCGCACACCTTACAGATAACTTCAGGTAATTGAACACCACCCTCCTCGAAATCGTAGCTAGCGCCAAGTAAACCAAATTCTGCAGTGGCATCCCAGGCCGCCTGGATTTCAGGGATCAATGTAACGGAATCATCCTCAAAGACAGGTTCCTCTGCATCGCCCTTGTGATAGTGGTTCGCATAATATTTTTCGGCAATGTTCTTGGCACCATCAATCGTGGCATCGAAGCTTTCTCGTGAATGCTCAGCGTAGCGCGCCCTACTCAGAAGTGACTCTGTATCAAGGAATTCATAGAGAAGAAAATCGATATCACGTTGATTGAGAGTAATAGTGTTCATGTGAGTAAAACCGTACCTGTGAGCCCTGAAAAATAACCGTATTATTAGAGCAACATTGAGCTCTATTTCAGAATCAACGTCTAACTACTTTTAGATATTAAGTGATAAGTCAATTTTATGGATAACTGCAGTGACGAGGTTGGTATTGATGGTAAGATTCCAAGCTCTAAAATAATTCATAATCGCCAGCATAGATAAGGGGAGGCTAGAACATGTACAGGGGTACCTATACTTTAATTGGTCAAGAGATGAGCATGTTTACTCGCAAACTCGAGGCCCAGCTACGCTATCAGCAGATTCCTTATCAATGGCAGATAAAGTCTCAAGAAAAAACTGAATCAATTAACAACCGCGCCGGTACCAATTTCATACCAATCTTAAAAACGCCCGATGGCTGGATGATTAATGACACTATCAGCATTGGACCTTTCTTACATGATCGTTTTAATGGATGTCCCGTCATCCCTGATAGCTCTTCACAGCGAGGTGCCTGCTTTATCTTGGAAGACTTCTTCAATCACTGGTATCCAAGACATGCCCTCCACTCTCGATGGTGTTATCCAGAGAATGTCATTGTAACTGGCAAAAGATTTGGCACTAATATACTGCTTAGTAAGCATATTGATGTTGAGTTGACCGATGATGAAGAAGCTCGGGTAGAGGGCTTTGGCGAGATCATGCTCAATACATTTGGCGCCGCAGCATGCGAAGTGCAGGGTGCGGGGCCCGATAAGACTGTTGCTATACAGGCAGACTTCGCTCGTCTATTGGAACTTTTAGTCGCTCATTTTAAAGAGAATAACTTTTTACTGGGCGGGAGAGCCTGCCTGGCAGACTTCGCTCTGGTGGGTCCCTTCGTTGCACATTTTCTTCTCGACCCGGAGCCCAAAAGCTGGCTGGGTGAGCACTTACCATTATTTGAGGACTATGTCGCAAGAGTTTGGGGGGGCGCTCGCCCTGATACTGGATGGCTAGACAATGACCAATTGCCTGAAAGCTTGGCACCAATTTTTGACTACATAATCAAAAACTATCATGCATTTGCCGGAGCGAGTATTGCTGCTGCTGGCCGAGGGGAGAAATTTTTTGAATTAGATCTCGGTGATGGTCCATTTGTAGCTCGCTCGATGAAGCGTCTGGAAAAGGCTCGAACACATGTGCAAGACGAACTTATACGGGCTAACTGCAATAGCGCAATAATGACTGACAGTGGCATCATGTCCTTCTATATGGCTGAATCCACCTTAAATAACTGAGGACTAGTGCTATGCCACAGCTTATCAAGAAATCCGAGATTGAAAAATATATAGGCCATATCTGTGAACCTACTGACTGGTTTGAAGTGACTCAAGAGCAGGTTAACGTATTTGCTGACTGTACGCTGGACCATCAGTTTATTCATATAGATCCAGAAGCGGCGGCGAAATCTCCTTTTGGTGGCACTATTGCCCACGGCTTTTTAACCCTGTCCATGCTCGCCTACTTCTCTGAGAGCTTTAGTCTTTCCATAGAAGGCAGCTATATGGGGGTTAATAAAGGCTTTGATAAGGTACGTTTTGTTGCTCCCGTGCCTGTGGGTAGCAGGATACGCTGTCATACCACCGTGGCTGAGATCAACGAGAAGAAGCCGGGACAGTATGACTTTAAAATGGAAATATCCATTGAAATTGAAGGTGGCGATAAGCCGGCGTTGGTTGCTGAATGGTTGAGCGTTCAGATGGTTAACTAGCCACATTATCCTGAGCCCATAAGATATCAACCAAGGGTATTTATACTGACCGACCCGTTGCCCTGATCCCAATCAAGGCCTTAGATGCTCACATAGACCGGCGATGGCCGACAATTGAGTAAAACCTAAGGAAAGGATAGGATGAGGCAATGAGCAACTCAATTTTTGCAAAAGATGGTACAGCCCAGGGCGTGGCCAAACAGCGTCTGATTGAAACTCTAGCCAAATCTGATAAACGCATTATAAACGATCCTTACGCCGACAGATTTGTAGTAGGTGCCAGCTTTATAAAACTGATGGGACATACGCTTAATGTCTGGTTGGCTCAAAAACTTGTACCCGGTTTTCACGAACATCTAATGTCGCGTACACGCTTTATTGATGATCTAATTAAAAGAAGTGCGGGAAGTGGTATTGAGCAATATGTCATTCTCGGAGCGGGGTATGATTGCCGAGCTCATCGGCTTGAACTGCCGTCATCACTGCGAATTTTTGAAGTAGATCAGCCTGAAGTTCAGGCTAGAAAGCGCTCTAAACTTCCAAGACAGTTATGCGATTCAGAAAATGTCACCTATGTGCCGGTTGACTTCACTCATCAGTCGTTAACTAAGCAACTTATGGATGCAGGTTTCGATCAAAGCAAGTCCACTGTCATTACACTCGAAGGCGTGTCTCAGTACATTACTAAAGAGGCTGTCAGTTCAACGATCAAAGAAATGGCCACCCTCACTCAAAAAGCCAATTCAATTTTTTTTATATCCTATGTCGACGAACGTCTCAATACGAACCCTGAAGCTTGCTTTGGTAAGGGCTATCCAAAAGCTGCAAAGCGAGCTGAAATAATAAAATACTTATCAGCGAAAGCCGGCGAGCCTTGGATATCGTTCTACCCGGCAGAAGAGGTAGAGAACGTACTTTTGCAAAATGGTTATTTCATTAAAGAGAACCTGACTCTAACGGATCTCAACTCTCAGTACTTTGCCCCTGTTGGAAGAACCCTGCCGGAAAATCAATTATTTAACCTCGAACATTTCGTGATAGCTCAATCTCAAGATTAAATAACAAGACCGGTGACACAAGCGGCAGGGATGGTGATTATTTGTTGATTCTTCAGATCAGTCTGAGCCTACATGACGCGCTTGTTAATTAATAGCGTCATATAGCTGTGGCTATTACTGAGCGCTAACTCTGATCAACTTGCCGTTATCACCGTCAGTAACCAGTATCAAACTG
>JAFMEA010000028.1 GCA_017856985.1 Planktomarina sp. | reverse complement strand
GAGACTTTTTACTGTCTAATCCAAAATTTTGCCGGTGCCGACGAAAATAAAGTCCATAATTATTCAAACTTCAACCGCTTCACAATGAATATTGAACGAGAAAATAACAGTTCAGATTTTGGACGCTTAAAGTTTTCAAATACACATCCAATGAATTTTAATGTTGATTTCTATGGTTATAATAGTGGACTTATAGTAAGTGAGGGTAGCATGTCTTTAGTGTTTTATTTGGAAACCGGGCAACTTTTTCAATCATTCACCACACTCAAACATGCTTCAGCACTATCGGCTAAATGTAAAAAGTCCTAAATTGAAAATCTTTGTCTTTTATACATATCAGACAGATGCAATATTATGGATTAATAACTGCTTATTATAGCGATCAATAAAACTAGAAAAGAAATTTGAAAATGTCAGAAAATGAATATCAAGTCTTCGGATTAAACACCGCCCAAGTCTCTATAATATACGGAGTTCTTTTAGCACTCTTTGCAGTTCTTGTGTCATTTGCGAGTGGCAGCAATTCCCTTACATCTTATATTCCCGCCATGCTCGGCCTGCCAATTCTAGTTCTCGGTCTTGTCGCTCGTGCAGTGCCAGCAAAACAAAAACTAGTAATGCATATAAACGTGGTTATTGGTCTAATAATCTTTTTAGCTGGGCTAAGCGTTATTGGAAGTTTATTTTCAGGAACAATCTTGGAAACCAGCTTCTGGGCCGATTTGTCCAAATTATTTATGAGTTTTTCTGGTGCGTTATATCTTACGGTATGCGTGAAATCGTTTATCTTTATTCGCAAGAAGAAAAAACTAACCGAAGTAGGTAATTAGCGGTTTTAAAACCCTAATTACCTACACCAAAGGCATCGATACGCCCGCCTTAAATTTTTAAAGTGGCTAGATGTTTTCTAGCCACTTTTGTCTGCAAATTAAATCCAGACTTCTAACAGCTGTGTTACCGCGACTGCCAAAAAGGTTAGACTATAAACGGTTTTCCACATGGTAAACGGTGCTTGCTTTGCAAGTTTTCCAGAATGGCTGTTGGCATCCTGCTCATCCATGTCAGCAATCCACGCCTTAAATTGATCCATTGTGTTCGTTCCAGATAAGAAAGTGAACAAAAATGTTGATATTATAATAGCAGATATAGCTAGCTGCGGTGCACCCGTTGTAGATATGAGGTAAAGCGTGACCAAATTTGAAATCACGCCAATCGCAGTAGTTGTTGCTAAGTCTCTGCTTAAAGAGCCAGCAAATATCGCCCTTGTATTTCTATCTAAAGCTGCATTTTCCATTTTCATATCTCCATTATATTATATCATCATTAAGAATCTAAATTCAGTACATCTTTAAGTTTTTAATTTTGAAATTCTCAAAACTACTTAATATTATGCATTGAAAGAAAACTACAATTGAGGTCTCAAATAACCTATTAACTAATAAATAATTCTTACTATTTGTGTCAAGTATAAAGCTATTTGCCCAATCGGTTGAGAACTAGTGGATAAGACCAATAAAGCATATAATCTGGTACAAATAGAATTAAATACCGCCTAACCAGTTTTAACGGAAACCAGATTTATGAGAAGGCTTAGGCGAAATTATTTACAGCGCATTAAAACACCGGCTTGTTTCCCACCACCCATTCCATTTCCCCCACATACGCCCCCTACAAAGACGGAGACGTGAGACAGTTTTATAGGTATTTGGGTTCCAGCTTTAAGCTTAAGTTCGTACAAAATGCTATTACCACCGTCAGTAACCTCAGCATTCAAGATATTAGCTTCTACCTGCTGCGTTGCCTCACCAATCATCCAGGTAATCATTGAATTTGGCGGATTAGCTTGAAACCCATTCGTAATATTCGCATCCCAGAGGGCAACAAAATCAGTTGATTTTAAATAACGATAAAGACGGTTAGGTCTGTCAGTAAATGCAAATATCTCTCTATTTAGGTCAATAATTATTGTAGTGTTAGAGGCCATTTGTGCTGTTTCAGCAGTGTGAATATATAACCATTCTGGTGTCTTAATATCCTCACCGAGGACAGAGGTTGTCATTAATACTGATAAAACAACTGTTAATAGTTTTGATAAAAATTTCATCTTCAAATCCAATGCTGAGTATCCATAAACAACACCTCTTTATCTGGCCAATAAACAAGGATCCAAAATGTCACTGTCTAAAATACTTAAACCTCAATTAAGTTTTTAAATATAGGCTTAAAAAGCCTCGGCCACCCAATGCAACTGAAGAAAATATAAATATATGTTACCAGTCAGGTTTTTATGTACATCAGTCCACTTGGATCATCTCAAAAAAAAAGTTAAACGACACTACTGATAAAAAAAGGAATGGTATGAATCTGTTAACCTTAAACTCTATAGCCAGTCTGAAGGAGTTTACTGCAGATACCATAATAGACGTTCGTGCTCCGGCGGAATACGCCGACGATCATCTTCCTGGTGCGATCAACCTCCCAGTGCTAAACGATGCACAGCGTACCGAAATAGGTACTATTTACAAACAAGTAAGCCCGTTCATGGCTCGCAAAAAAGGTGCTGCGTTGGTAGCTCAGAATGCTGCCACCCACCTCCAAGGCCCTCTTGCAGCCAAAGATGGTGGTTGGCAACCACTCATTTATTGTTGGCGTGGCGGGCAACGCTCTGGCGCATTCGCTTCAATCCTCGAGCAAGTAGGTTGGCGCGTGCAACTGCTGGAAGGCGGCTATCAAAGTTACCGCCGCGAGGTAGTGAAGACACTCTACAACATAGCACTTCCACATCGCCTGATGCTAATCGGTGGCAGTACCGGAACCGCTAAGACCGCTCTATTGCAACAACTTGCTGCAAATGGGGCACAAATCCTCGACTTGGAGGGAATTGCCGCCCATCGGGGTTCACTATTTGGCGGCGTTAGTTCAGAGCAACCGACACAAAAAATGTTTGAAAGTCACATCTCATCTAAACTGTTATCTCTTAACCCTGCCAAAATTACCTTTATTGAAGCAGAGAGTAGCAAAATCGGGGAGCGATTAATCCCTCCATCTTTATGGGCGTCAATGAGAGCGGCGCCCCGGTTCCAAGTCAGCAGCACTTTAGACGCACGCAGCGATTTCCTTTGCAAAGCTTACGCCGATCTCACACATGATAAAGTCACCTTATGCGACCTTATAAATAGGCTACGCCCTTATCATAATCGTCAACAGATTATGGAATGGTTGGGGCAAGTAGAATTAGGGGAGTGGAAAAAGTTAGCATTAGGTTTAATCACTAATCACTATGACCCTCGGTATGCAAAATCTACAGATATTAAAGAAACCACCGTCCATAGTATTGAATTGTCAGATCTTTCCGACAGCACACTTTCGAAAACTGCCAAGACTTTGATTGGGCGGTTCAACTGAGACGTAGTTGACCAGTTCCCTCCGTAAGGCAGCCAATCACATGGCCAAAACAACCTTTTAAAGCCAATGCCTCAAGCACACTATCGCTGGACCCCTCAGGTACCGCAGCCAAAAGTCCACCAGCGGTCTGTGGATCATAAAGCAATTCATCCTCTACACCTTTGACTTGCGTATCTTTACGGTTCGTTGGCATCAACACCGATGACACACCAGCAAACGACAGGGTGCGAGCACCCGAGTAAATTGGGATAGCCTCCTGCCAGAGATCAGCATCCAATTGGGAAGATTTACACATTGCATATACATGCCCTGCTAGGCCAAACCCTGTCACATCTGTCATAGCATTCGCCACAGGACCCAAAACCGCTGCCTCGACGTTCTGCGCTTGACCCATAATGGTCAATGCAGCTGCTACGTCCGACCCGTCCGCTAGCCCTGCCATATCAGCAGCCATAATAACACCTGACCCAATAGGTCGAGTTAAAATAAGCAAGTCGCCAGCTTTAGCCCCAGACACCGTCAAAGGCATGGACTCCCTTACACCAGTTACGGTGAAACCAATTGTGAGTTCCGAACCCATTGTTGTGTGTCCACCCACTAGTTGTGCACCAGCTGAATTCAAAACCTCGGTTGCCACTTGCGTGATTTCAAATAACGTACGTGTCTGCAAATTATCAGACATGTGTGGAACTACGATAGAAATTAAGGCGACCTGAGGCTGCGCTCCCATCGCCCATATATCACCCAAAGCATGAACAGCCGCTATTCGCGTCATCATAGCGGGATCATTAATCAAACCTCGCAAATGATCAGTACTGATTACCTGAAAACTTCCATCTGACTGACGCAGCACAGCCGCGTCATCACCCACACCCGTAACCACATCTTTACCGGGTTGAGCTATTGTACTTAACACCTGTGAAAGCACGCCACGCCCTACCTTAGCACCACACCCACCACAGAGTGGCTTAGCGTCTAAAATCTCCAACGCACCAACTGCTAATTGACCATCTGGTTTGGGTATAACCATTTCGGGTAAGTCATTGAGCCTCTCCATAAAAATTTTATCAATTCTATCTTTCCAGCGCCACATGAACTTTGTCTTGAGCGAAAAGCCAAATTTTTCTGCTATTGCAGATTGCCCTCCAAGAGATATTAATTTGAGATAGTTTTTCTGTGGATACCATGTCTTGCGGATACCACCTGTCAGTGCGGCTCGCATGTTGTAATGCAATATTGGAGCCGCGCGCACAGCAAAAACACCAGCCTTAGCCCTTACTGCATGCGCCATTACTGCGCAATCGCCAACCGCAAACAAGGTCTCGTCTCCAACCACACCCAGCTGCCCATTAATCTCGATGAAACCTTTTTTCTGAGGTAAATCTGTCTGAGTAATCCAATCATGTGCCACACCTCCCATGGCGCTGACGCAAAACGCTGCCATAACTGGTGGCTGACCTTCCAGAATTACTCTATCCAGGCAAATCTCAGAAACCTTTACCCCAGTTTTTACACTTATTTCCAGACTTTCCATGGCGGCTAGGATTTTTCGCTGAGTATTACCACCACCAGAGATATAAGAAGAATTTTCGATCAGCGTGACGCTAGGCTTCACACCGATAGACTTGATAGCAAAGGCCATCGCCATGGCTAATTCACATCCAGAAAAACCGCCACCAATCACTGCTACTTTGGGAGCAAGTTCACCTTGAGACACCTGATGCAGAAATTTGTGCCAGTTCGCCGCGTAAGCGTCCAGAGGTTTTGCCCCAGTGCCGTATTCTGCCAATCCAGGCAAATCCATCTTGGATGTAAGACCTACGTCAAAGGAAGCCACATCATACGCTACAGGACCACGCCCTGCTAAAAGCAATTCCTGATTAACGCGATCAATACCATCAACTTTGTCAAAAATTAACCGCGCACCCGCATGCCGACACAGCCGGACTAAATCAATTTCTATTTCATCGCGCTTGTAATGCCCTGCGACGTAACCCGGTAACATGCCTGTGTAGGGTGCCATAGGTCCAGGATTGATGACCGTCAGACGTGCGCCGAACAGGGGATCCATTCCCCAAGACTTTAGCACCAAAGCGTGGGCATGCCCCCCACCAACCAATACTAAATCACGCGTGTAAGGCACTGTTGTCAGCACTAGCCATCTCCTAATTCTTAAAGGTCCATATAATGGTATCAGGTTTATTTATCTAAATTTGGCACCTTAGTTGCTATCGTAAACCTAAGGGAACCCTAATTCCATCTGCGATAAGCTTAATTGAAATTAGTAATAACGCCCACACTACTATTTTAAAAAATAATGGCTCTGGGATAACTTTTACAATTCTCACTCCAGCAAAAACAGCAATTGAAGCTGGAAGCATTAACAACAGAGACATTTTAAAACTGTTAAAATTCAACTGTCCAAGCCAAATATAGGGTATAAGTTTTATTAAATTACAATAACTAAACGCTATAACAGAAGTTCCAACAAAAACTGATTTTTTTAGGCCAATTGGTAGCACAAAAATTTGCCATGGTGGTCCACCAGTATGGCTAATAAAGCTTGTAAATCCCGAAACCATACACCAAAAATAACCTTTTTTACTATCAATTTTATTGACAGCTTTATCTCTTGAATGATTAAAAATTTGTTGCAAGGCAAACAAAAAACTAATTAAGCCAATAAGGGTGGTTACTATCCAGTCGATTACGATATGTGCTGTTAGACCACCTATTACAACACCCACCGTCATGCCAATAACGCTGATCTTTAGAACACTCTTGTCAAAATCTCGCCTGTATGCCGACAGGGCAAAAATATCTGACACGATATACACTGGCAGCAAAAGCCCAGCGGCGGCTATCGGGGAGATTAAAAGAGACATACTTGGAACAGCCAATGCGGCTATTACTGGCAGCCCACCTTTACCCATACCAACAAAAATTGAGGCAAGCACAGCCAAACACCAAAAAATAAAACTGTGTTCCATCTTAATCAGCTCCTGGGATATGAGCTGAGGTATCTCACAAATATAGGTTAGTCTATTATAATTAATGACAAATCCCAGTTTAACAGCCGGTTAACCTTACTTACCAACTACCACTCATTTTTATTTAACAGCATCATGGTCATTTATTTTGGCATGGATCCTGCTCTAGCTTTGTGAAATTTTTAAATTATGGAATAGTGATCATGGAATTACACTTAGGCGATACTGATAGTATAACACCACCAAACATGGATTCAAAAAATCAGGCTAAAGGCACATCAAGTGTCGTGAGCCAAGATTCCATTCATAAACTGCTGGACAAGGCCATTGAGCAGGGAATTCAGGGCCACAAGAATGGTTACCTTGAACTTGCTGAAGAGGTATTTGACAGCATATTAAATATGTACCCAGATCACGCGCAAGCTAACCATCGTATGGGTTTATTAAAAATCGATAGCGGAATTACTTTGGAAGCCTTACCATATCTAGAAAATGCAATAATTTCAGATCCTAGTATTTTTCAATTTTGGGTAAACCTAAGTGAAACATTAGTTCAACTGGGCCAATTTGAAGAAGCTATAAAAATTATAAACCTAGCCAGAGAGAGTGGGCTAGACGGCGAAGAATTCACAACTTTAGAAACAAAATTAAACCACCAATCAATCTAACGTGTAATCAGCCCCAACCACTTTAGGCTCTTTTTTTCCAGTCAACATCGAGCGAATTTCATAAAGGTTTTATTACTGCACCAGCCCGTTCCCTTTTTTGCCGTTCATCATCAATTACATCTTGTGGAAACTGGCTCATAAAGCAGCAACATACACCCTCATCAATCATAGTCCTGGGGCCGTTTGGATGCGCTATATGTCTATAAACTCCATGATGATGGTGGCTATGATCATGAGAATGACTGTGATCATGATCATGGCTGTGATCGTGAGCATGGGAATGACTATCTAAATTAATTACGTCATCATCTTCGGGATCTGTGACTGGTTGGTATTCCGCATGATGGTGATGAATGTCAATTTCACCTGCCGCCAAACGTTTCTTAAACGACAGCATCAAATCCTTGTCATCTTTAAAGACCCCATTTTCGGCTTCACTTATCCTATCAACAAAAGTGTTGATTACGTGATCCTGATCCGCGAGGTATTTAGCTTTAAAAAATTGTATATCGTCAAATTTTTCAGAAACAATATCTACATATTTATATATTCGGTCGATAAGGCGACCTGTAAAAAGAAAATATGGGGCGACAACAATTTTCTTATATCCAAGCTTGGTTACAATATTTAGACCTTGTCCAACCGACGGGAAAGTCACTCCCGAATATACAGTTTCAGACCATCCAAAACCCATGTTTTCGGCAACTATTCTAGTCAGTTTAGCCGCTTCAGCATTGGCAGAGACATCTGATGTACCCCGCCCAACGACTACAAGCATGGTATCATAAAGGCTGCCTTCTTCTATATTATCGATCCCCAACGCATCCAATATTCTAGCTTGAAAAGCTGCGATCATTTCAGGATGCAAAGCTAACTCTCTCCCATATTTAATTTTAATATGAGGGTTTTGTTTTTCGTAAGTTGTTAAAACTGAAGGGATATCATTCCGCGCATGCGTAGCAGCAAAAAGCATGCCCGGCACTGCTAAAATCTCATCGACCCCTAGGTCCCTAAGTTCGTCAAGTCCCATGTGTATATTGGGTGCCGAATATTCAAGGAATCCATGCCTCACTGGGATTGACGGAAACCTCTTTTTAAGACCTGCCGAGAGCAACCCAAACTCAGTTTCAGCAGCCTTGGAGCGGCTGCCATGCCCACAAATCATTATACCTATTTTTTTCATCTTACTTAAGCTTCCTAAAGTCTATTATATTAAAGTCAGCGGCACACCGACGAGTGGGACTTGTACTGCTAAATATCGATGAAAGGAAGTAATTATAATTCGTTATTTGATACCAAAAGTTGCACCCCAGTCGAAGACCAATTACTTCGATAGAAAATTGAGGAGAGTTCCACCTGATGTTAGACCTAAATAAAAAAGAAATCATGGAGCTCTTTAGTTTTGAAAAGGCTGTAAATCTTATACAGAACGCTTATATCGCTTCTGCTAACGGTAAGGTGCAGACCGCTGAAGTCGTACATCTTGGGTTTCCTAAGGCAAATGGCGACTGTCATATAAAGTCTGGTCACATTGCAGATACAGCGAGCTACGTTATTAAAATTGCATCAGGTTTTTATGATAATCCTTCTAAGGGGTTGGCATCATCAAATGGAATGATGTTGGCCTTCTCAGCAACAACTGGTGAGACTGTGGCAATTTTACGAGACGAAGGATGGCTGACCGACATGCGAACGGCCATTGGTGGCGCGTTGGCCACCCGCGCGCTTGCCTGTGCCAGCGCATCAAAGGTACTTTTAATTGGCACCGGCATTCAGGCAAAAATGCAGGCACAATGCCTAGCAAAGTTGATGCCCAAAAGAGCCTTAAGCTTTCGGATTTGGGGCCGCAATGCAACTGCCGCTCGGGCAACAGCAGAAGAGCTCGCAAAGCAAGGTTTAGAAATTAAAGTTGTGTCAACACTGGAAAAAGAAGTTGGCACAGCCGACATCATAATAACAACGACACCCTCAACCACACCCCTTTTTGCAAATGACCTTGTGCGCCGCGGCACTCATGTGACCGCCATTGGCGCTGATAGCCCAGGAAAACAAGAGCTTCCAACTGGGCTGGTAACATCAGCTTCGTTGCGGGTTTGCGACATTGCGCGTCAGTCCTTAGAACACGGTGAATTTCAAACCGCTAGTAAGGTAGAACCATCTTTGGATGTAACTGAACTTGGGCATATTTTATCAGGAACCCATTCTGGCCGACACGCTGACAATGAGATTACCGTTGCGGATCTGACAGGGATTGCTGCACAGGATATCGCAATTACACAAGCTATAATTGACGCCGCTGCGTCTAACCAAAACGATTAAGGGAAAATTTATGACCACATCCACCAAAGTGCTTGAACAGGCTGCACTCTCTGTAGAAACACACAAACGGATCAGAGGTTGGTTGAATCCAACCCCTTGCATAACGTCACGCCAACCTTTCAGTAATGGATCTAGCCTTTTCTACAAGGCAGAAAACTTTCAACAAACAGGGTCGTTTAAGTTCCGCGGAGCCTTAGCAAAGCTGACATCACTGCCTACAGATGTCCCTGCCATCACCGCATCATCTGGAAACCATGGATTAGCTCTTGCTACTGCAGCACAGATGACAGGCCATGATTTAACCGTAGTCTTACCAGAAACCGTAGCCCGTGAGAAATTAACAAGAATTAAAGCTCTTGGTACTGATACTATACTGCATTCAAACGACTCTGGAATAGCAGAGCAACACGCGCAGGCCTTGGCCAAAGAGCAGAAAAAAATCTACGTTTCTCCCTATAACGATCCGCAAGTTATAGCAGGACAGGGAACGATTGCACTTGAGTTGCTTGAGCAGATGCCGAAACTTGACGTCATCTATGTATCAATTGGTGGTGGCGGCTTAATTTCAGGTATTGGTTCGGTCCTTAAAGCATTTTCACCTCAAACCCGCGTGGTTGGGGTCAGTGCAAAAAATTCAGCAGCATTGGCCGCTAATATTCGGGCTGGCCATAATGTTGAGGTTACCCATTTAGAAACCTTAGCCGATGGATGTGCTGGAGGCGTAGACAGCGATTCAATAACTATGGCACTTGGAGCCGAAGTAATAGATGACCTAATTGACTGCTCTGAGGACCAGATTGCTGAAGGATTACGCCAAATAGCTTGGACCGAAAAAATGTTAGTCGAGGGATCCGCAGGGCTAGCTTATGCAGCATGGCAGGCTGATGAAACTCAAAACAGAGGCAAAGTAAGCGCCGTTGTCTTGTGTGGCGCTAACTTTGATCGCGACCAAATCGCGCCAATAGTCGGATCAATGTCCTGATTGCTCTTAGCCTATATAATTTTAGACTGTAATATTTTTTACCTTCAAATGTGCTCTATGTATAATCGGTTAGTCTGGAAATATTTATTCGGCCCCGCTCCAAAAGCTTACTATAACTGGTCACATCTATATTGGCGCCACAAACGACAAGTCCCACGCGTTTGCCCTTGAGGCGATTTCGAAGAGGCCTCATTACGCCCGCCATCACCGCACCCACTGCAGGCTCAACAGCCAGCTTTGCTTCTTGTTGCAAGATTACCATTCCAGCACAAATGTCATCATCTGTGACCGTCACTATGTCATCCACATACGCCGCACATAACGCGTGCCCAAGGGGTAAAGCCATTGGTGGCGCAAGACTATCAGCAATGGTATCAACTTTATCGAGCACAACTGGGCGTCCGGCGGCTAGACTGCGTGACATGCTGTCAGCGCCTTCCGGCTCTACACCATAGACCTTACATTCCGGATTAATTGATTTAACTGCAGCCGCTATGCCGCTGATCAAACCACCGCCACCAACCGATACAATTACAGCCTCAAGATCGGGCACGTCTTCAAGAAACTCTAAACCAACACCCGCTGTGCCAAGAGACGTATTGATGCCCTCGAAGGGATGGATAAAAGTTCTTCCCTCTTCGCTCTGTAGGCGCTCAGCTTCGCCAAAGGTAGCGGGCCCACCATCTTTCATAATTATCTCTGCGCATTCTGCTTTCGCAAGTGCTACCCGAAAAGGATTTGCACTGGACTGCATTACTACCTTTGCATTTAGGCCACACTGTCGCGCAGCCCAGGCCGACGCGATAGCGTGATTGCCAGCACTGGCAGCTGTAATGCCACGTCGTTTATTCGCTGTCGGGATGGACTGCGTTACCGACAAAGCGCCACGCGCCTTAAAGGTCCCAGTATGCTGAAAACACTCCATCTTCAGATGTACGATACTGCCACCTAGAACTTGAGAAATTAATGCTGAATTTAAGGGCGTAACTGGGGTCCTAACTATTAAAGGTCTCAGCTCTTCTGTGCGCTGCTGCATAGCATCAAGAGTGATCGCGCTGATATCAAATTTAATCAAGAGTCATACCGTTCAAACCTAATAAGAGAATACCGTTACTGTTAGATAAGGTAATGTAAAAGATCGATCAAAGAAAACCTAAATTTAAGCTTGGTTGCGTCATGTAATCATTGACACTAATTATTTTATTATGATTCCAGTGCTGCCAGCATATACAACTTGGTCTGCTGGTATAAACACAAAATTTGGAAAAATAATGTCAAACGCAAAAACCTTTGGTTTTGGAACACAAATTCGAAAATCGCCTTATTTTGATGCGACTGTCAAATGGGGCGCTAAAGAATTTTCTGTATATAATCATATGTACATACCACGAGATTTTGGGGATCCCGAAGAAAACTTTTGGAACCTTGTGAATGACGCAATTCTTTGCGATGTGGCCGTAGAACGTCAAGTTGAGATTAAAGGCCCAGATGCTGCACGCTTTGTACAATTATTGACCCCCCGTGATCTTTCTAAAATGGCTGTCGGGCAATGCAAATATATCCTTATTACAAATGCTGACGGAGGTATTTTAAACGACCCAATACTTCTACGATTGGCAGAAAATCATTTCTGGATTTCTTTAGCCGATAGCGACATCTTACTTTGGGCTCAGGGCGTTGCGGTAAATTCAAATCTCAACGTGACAATCTGTGAACCCGACGTCTCCCCTCTACAGCTGCAAGGTCCAAAGTCTGGTCAAATAATGCAAAAATTGTTTGGTGATCGTGTATCAGAGTTGAGATATTACTGGTTAATAGAAACAGAACTTGACGGAATTCCCCTTTTAATCTCCAGGACAGGTTGGTCGAGTGAACTAGGCTATGAAATATATTTGCGCGACGGCTCTCGTGGCAGTGAACTTTGGGAAAAGATAATGGCTGCAGGAATCCCGCTTGGCTTAAAACCTGGCCACACTTCATCTGTTAGAAGAATTGAAGGCGGCATGCTGTCCTATCACGCTGACGCAGACATAAATACAAATCCATATGAGTTGGGGTTAGATAGATTAGTAGACCTAGACATGGAGGCCAGTTTTATTGGCAAGAGCGCTCTCCTTGGAATCAAAGCTCAAGGGATAGAACGCAAACAGGTAGGAATACATATAGAGTGTGCGCCACTTAATGGGCCAAATACCACGTTTTGGAACATCACAAATAAAGGTATTCCAGTTGGAAAAGTAACATCAGCAATATATTCTCCGCGCTTAGAGAAGAATATTGCACTGGCTATGGTTTCAATCGACAGCGCAAATATTGGGACCCAACTCCAGATTGAGATGGGATCGGAAAAGGTACCTGCAACCGTGGCAGAAAAACCCTTTTATGATCCTAAAAAGAGGATAACTTCCGAAATATGAAAAGTTATGTATTCCTATCATTGGCCATCATTTTTGAAGTTTTTGGGACACTCCTACTTCCCGTATCGCAAAACTTTACCAAACTTTTACCAACTCTTGGATTGATTTTTGGATATATAATCTCTTTTTATTTTTTGACTTTTGCCCTAAAGACAATACCAATTGCAGTCGTCTATGCTTCATGGGCAGGATTGGGTGTTTTCCTTATTGCGGTTTTTGGAAAATTGATTTTCAATGAACCTCTATCTTGGCAAATAATTTTTGGGCTTACGCTAATAGTCATTGGTGTTGTTATCGTAAATTCTTTCTCAACATCAGAAATTCCTGATTAACTGAGGTGGCTATTTTGCTTAATGTAGTAACCTTAAACTTTTAAATGTCAGATAAGATTGTAATAATCGGTGCTGGAGCTGCAGGAATTAGCGCAGGATTAACACTACAAAAACTTGGTATTCCTTTCGTAATACTTGAAGCTAGTGAACGAGTTGGCGGGCGAGCATATACAGACAAAACTTCGCTTCCCACGCATTGGGATCAAGGTTGTAGTTGGTTGCATTGTGCCGATGTGAATCCACTTGTCAGTTGGGCCGACCAACTTGGTTCAGTTTATGACACTACGGACCGCAGTGAAAAAGCCTTACTGTGGTCTGAAAACAAGTGGGCAGATGCAGCCGAGCAGGCTTTTGTCCAACGTGGTATCGATAGAAAGTTTGCAGATATATATATCGCTGCAAAGAAAGGTCATGACATCCCTATTTCTGAAATACCGTCTTCAGAAGGTATTGAAACCGCCATAGCAGATGCGATGGTAACCCTTATGTGTAGCGAAAATACTAAGAATGTGTCAGCTTCAGGCTATGGTGATTACGACGACACCAACGTAAATTGGTTATTAACATCGGGATATGGAGATCTAATAACAAAGATGGCAGTGGGGTTACCTATTCAAACAGGTATCCAGGTATCTTCCATCGCAAATAGCCGTAATGGCGTAAGGGTTCTAACAAATTCAAACGACTTTGACGCACGTGCCGCAATTATAACAGTGTCTACAAATGTGTTGCGATCTGGCCAAATTAAATTCCCTTCAGGGGCAGTCCAGCAGATGCTTAGCTTGGTGTCAGAGGTCCCCTGCGGAACCTATGAGAAAGTTGCTATTACGCTTGACAGATACCCATTTGATCCTACCGATAACGAAGCTATCTGGCTTAGCCCTGATAGAGAAGAAAACCCAATTTACTTTCAGATCCTGAGAGGCCGCCAACCCATGCTGATTGCCCATATTGCAGGTCAAGAGGCACGTGATTTAGTTGGAGAGGGTCCACAGGAGATGGTCAAATTTGCAACTCATAATTTAAACAAGGTATTTGGATCTAATATTCAAAAGCTAGTAAGTGGCACCGCCGTAACGAGTTGGCAAATTAATCCCTTTATTCAAGGTGGATATAGTTATGCAAAACCTGGAGCCGGCAAAAACAGACACGATATGATTGCCTTAGATACAGGTTTAATTACCTTTGCTGGTGAAGCATTTTCTCTGCCGTGGTTTGGAACCGCACATGGCGCATATCAAAGTGGAAAAGACGTGGCATCTAAGTTAGCACAGAGATTAAACTCCACAAAATCTAGCTAAAGAAACCTTTGTACTAAACCTATAGGCTGCTTAAACTATGCTGTTTTCAGTCTTCTTTCATTCCTCGTTCCAAAAACTCTTGATCCATTTTTGGCAATGTTTCGTCGTCTATGGTTGCTTCAAATGCTTGCAGTCTTTTATAAATTGAAATCAATTCAATTATAGATGTCCAAGACGCCACCAAAAACTGGAAGGATGATGCTACTTGGCCGAACGCACGTAAAATTTGGTTCATTATTCCTAAAGTTATTCTGCCAGACACAATTGTGGGTATAAGAAAAACATATGCAATTACATTATCTGCTTGGAAGTACATATAGCGGAAAAGATTAAAATAAGTGTAGTGAATGTATATTCGAAAATAGTTTTTTCTAACGTTATCAAATAATTCTCTCAACTTAATAGGCTCAGCTCGAGACTCAGAGTCTTCACCCAAAACCAATTCCTTTCGGAAAGCAGCCTCGACCCTTTGATTTTTAAATTCAAGACCCGGCAATCGAATTCCAGCGACAAGAAGTAAAAGCGTACCAAAAATTGCCCACGCTATCGATAACACCACTAACGGATAAGGAATGGCACCAACGATAGGCATTGTCTCAACATGAACAGACAACGCCGCGAGCACTGGAAGAAAAGCAATCAACGTCATTAATGAATCTACAAGGGAAACCCCCAGTCCCTCCATTATTGCAGCAAACCTCATTGTATCCTCCTGCACACGCTGTGATGCACCCTCTACAGTTCGCAACTTCTTCCACCGACTAATGTAGTAATCATTCATTGCCGATCGCCATCTAAAAATAAAATGTGACGTAAAAAACCTATTTCCAATAATAAATGCGATATACGGAAACGCTATTGAACAAAAAACTATAAAGTGCCGGTAAAGGGTTTCTGCCTCCACGTCGCTGTTACCTGAAAGAGCTTTTTGGATATCATCGTAAAATGGTCCGTACCATGCATTAATTACAACAGAAACCTGAACAGATGCGTAGGACAGAAATATAAGGAGGGCTGAACCTAAAATAGACCAGTTCTGCCAATTATGTGGGCTGTAGATCCGCCAAGCAGAATAAAAAGCTAATGTTCCCAAAAGATAGTAAATATCAAACCAAAGGAATTCTGGCGTCACAAAGTGCCCAAGTCCGATTACTGTGTTTTCATCTGATAATGCAAAACCTAACGCTTTTCCCAGGTTTTCACCCTGCGCGTACCAAACGCTTATTAAAACTGCTGACCAAACAATGGCCGAAAAAATGAATAGTTTGGGTTTCGGAAAAAAAGATTTAAACATTTATATAGTCCAATCCAATGAGGTTTATTAAAAGAACAGAATACAGCATAGACTAAAAACAGACTTTGTTAGATAGAAGCGTAGCGTATGATCTCACGAAGAAAAAGGTTCAATATGTCAAATTGGTTGTATCAGGTCAGGCTAAAATTGTCGAAGGAACTGTCAAATGCCTTACGAACAAATCAGCCTTCAACACGCGCAGATCAAATTAGAACGATTGCTTCCAACTATAATATGAACATCGTTTGCACATTCGATGCATTTCAAGAGTATTGTAATGAGGCAGAACAGAATGGTATTGAAAGCTATCCTTTGTACGAGTGGACCAAAGAAGTTACCAACGACCCTGCCAAACGACAAAAGCATTTAAAATCATTTGCTTTCTATAAGGGCCTTGACCAGATTTACGAAAAACAAATTGCTGTAAAAATTCACCAGGAAATCGATGCAATTAGGGATGACTTAGACATCTTAGAGGTGAGATTAATTGACTCAAATCCTGCCAACAACCCACAACCACCCAAAACGCAAAGTGAGACTTAGAGTGGCCATCAAAACTCTTTCATTTGTCATGGCAAACGGATGACGTCAGTAAAGTCAAATGTAGTGTTCAAACACGTGAAACTGCCTTCAGTGTAATTTATCCCGAACCACTAGCCTCTCAAACAGGACATACATCTTATAACAACTGGATTAGCTAATAATCGAGCTTCTTCAATTTCATCACCACAGTCCTCACAATAACCAAACTCTTCGTTATTTAACCTAACAATCGTGGTTTTAAGTAAAGCCTTTAGAGTATTTCTTCGTCTCTGTTGTGCCTGCGCCATGGCTTGAGACTGGAGTGCATCAATCCGGGAAAGCCGTCCAACCGATTGCTGATCTAACTCAACAGTTTTTTGACTATCCCGACCCATGGCGTCCTCGAGGTCGAGTTTTTCTAACTGCAATTCAATAAGATTTTTATATTTTATAAACTTGGCTTCCATAGTTTGTATTTACTACACATGTGTCAGGACACATCAATCCACAGCATTTGATCCAATACGATTGATGTTTTACGTTCGCCTTTTGTTATCAACCTTCCAAAGTCTACCCTTCCTTCTACGATGCCTTACGTTACTTGTTGCGAAAAGGAATTGTTTATAATGTTTAGGTACGAGTTAAACTATGAGAGGCTTATAAGTTGGTAAAAATAAATTGATGGATCTATCAGTGATTATTGTCACCTTTGGTAGCTTAGTGGCGGCATTCATTAACGCTGCATTTGCTACTGGCGGTGTGTATGTTTTATTAGCTGCGGGATCTGCTGTTTTTCCAATGACAATAGCTGTTCCACTAATGCCACTCTTAGCGTTTGCGTCTTTAACTTCTCGAGTGTTCTTTTTTTGGAAACACATCGCCTGGCATATCGTAATACCCGTCTTCATCGGCTCAAGTGTCGGTGTATTTCTTGGGGTTAATACTTTTATAATGATACCAGAAGCCTTGTTATCACTAATCATTGGTTGCTTACTTTTAATTTTAATTTGGGTTGGAAATTTTAAATTACCAACAGGATCTTCGAAAGTTTTTATCTTGGTTGGTGTGGTTCACTCGTTTGTAGCAACTATTTTTGGTGTTGGCGCATTTTTACAGCCCGCAATATTACGAACTGAATTAGTTAAGTTACAAGTTACGGGGACCTTGGCCGCCTGTATGCTGTCGATGGATATTTTTAAAGTTATTGGGTTTTCAAGCTTTGGATTTAATTACCTTTCTTACCTACCACACATAATCGGCGCCACCGTAGCAGGTTTTTTAGGTACTTGGCTGGGCAAAAGAGTCGCCCAAAAAGTGTCTGAAATAACATTTAGAAAAGTATTTAAATGGCTAGTCACGCTGATGGCGTTGAGATTAGTTTTTAATGGAATTTTTAAATTTATGTAAGATTCAAAAATTTTACTAAATATTAAATGGTAGGCCAATGTACTGAACAGCTAACGCTTGTTGCAACGCTTCTGATTTAAGTAAAAGATCGTAATCAGACTGTCTTATTTGTTCATCAAAGGGATCTTCTCCCGGGAAAGTATGTAACATTTTGGTTAACCGCCAACTCAGATTTATTGCACTCCAAACTCTTGATAGTGCCGTTTTAGAATAATTTTCTAAATAATCAGTATTTTTATTTTTATAGGATTCAATAATAGCTCGACTTAAATAGTAGATGTCAGAAACTGCTAGATTTAGACCTTTCGCCCCAGTTGGAGGAACGACGTGAGCACTATCGCCTGCTAAAAATAAATTATGGTATTGCATTGGTTCTGATACAAAACTTCTCAAAGGAGCAATTGATTTCTCGATCGACGGGCCTGTTTTGATATGTTTTGTGACCTCTACTGGCAATCGTCTCATTAATGCTTCCCAAAATCGATCATCTGACCAATCTTCAATTTTATCATTAATATCGACCTGTATGTAAAACCGACTTAGCATTGGGTTTCTTTGAGAAGCCAATGCAAAACCTTCACTGTGATAACCATATAAGACGTCCTTGTATGGTGGCACCTCAGCCATTATTCCTAGCCAGCCAAACGGATAGTTTCTTTGAAAAGAACGTTGACGGCTTTCAGGAATAACGTGACGTGAAACTCCATGGAACCCATCACACCCAGCAACATAGTCACAGGTAATTTTTTGAGTTTTCCCTTCATGAACAAATGAAACTTCGGGGTGCTTATTTTCTATATTTTTGATTTCTACTTCTGAGGCTTCACAAAATATATGCCCATTATCAATTTCTCTTTGTTTAAATAGGTCCTCGGTAATGGAGGTTTGGCCGTACGCCATGAATGTTTTGCCAGTATATTTTTTAACATCAATAAAAAGGCTCGGTTTTCCCTCCCACGTGATACTTGTGCCGTCGTGAGACATTCCCTCCTTATCCATTCGCTGACCTAAGCCGACATCCCTGAGGAGTTGGACGGTTCCAGCTTCTAATACCCCAGCTCTTATTCGCCCTAGAACATGACTTTTGCTTTGGCGTTCGACGATAATGCTATCTATTTTATTGAGATGCAAAATATGACTTAATAGTAGACCAGCTGGCCCACCACCAATAATTGCAACTTGGGTCTTCAAATTTGCCAAGTACATTCTCCTTAGGAATCATTATACAGATGATGCCTATCCATATTTTCTGATAGAACCTATTTTATTTTGTATGCCTAGGATATCAACAACGTCTCAAAAATTAAAAAAGGCTGGGCAGTTATTACCAGCCTTTTTCTAAAGGATTAATACAAATTGGTATGCGGTCTGTTAAGCCAGCCACATTACATAAAGTTCTGCCAAAGCAGTTCCACCAAACCAAACTACCAGTAAACCCTTGAAAGCTCCCCACTGTATTTTATCAAATCTTTCCCAAACGTGGGTCTTCTTTTCTTCGTCATCAGCATCTTTTGCAACAGTAGCAATATCGTCCATTGCATCTAAAGATCCCATAATCCCCATAACAGTCATAAATACAATAAAAATACTTACTGGAATACAAACGCTGGTCCACCCAGCACCAATAATTGCAAATATAACCAAGTGTGAAACAACTATTATTGACATTATCCACAATAAGTCTCGGCCCCTAAAAGACACGTTTGCAATGCGATTTGCTCTATCTTGTGAAGTTTTCATCTAAAATTTTCCTTTCTGAGTTTTCTGGGACTTTTTCCAATCCAGATATTTTAGGTAGGATATATATTGATTTCTACACAAAACTTTTAAAGTTCCTCAACGTAAGTATAATACAAACAAAAATAAGGATGCTCTCTGAAAATTACTTTTCAATGCAGCTTTATACTTTTTGGTGCCAATGGAGAAACCGATGAACCTTACAACATTAAAAGCAAAAGATGGATTTCAGCTGGCAGCATATGTAGCGAAACCTGAAGGTATACCGCGCGGTGCAATCGTCGTCGTACAAGAAATTTTTGGCGTTAACTCACATATCCAATCTATCTGCGACCGCTTAGCAGAAAATGGGTATGTGGCGATTGCTCCAGCTATGTTTGATCGCATCCATCCTGGTTTTGAGAGCGGGTACACGCCTGAAGAGGTAGCGCGAGCTAAAGCACTAATGCAAAACTTTAACATAGAGACCGCCCTACTCGATTTGGAAGCAGCGCGCGGAAAAGTAGCCACTGCTGGTAACGTTGGCATAGTTGGATTTTGCCTCGGTGGATCATTATCATGGTTAGCTGCAACACGGCTAAAAGGATTTTCAGGTGCAAGCTCGTTTTATGGTGGCATGGTGCAACAATTCGCAACTGAGGTGCCAAAATGCCCTGTACAATTCCATTTTGGTGCCGACGATGCATCGATACCTCCAGACAATTATGAGGAGGTCCAAAAACAGCATCCTGCAGCTGAGTTTTATCTTTACCAAAACGCTGGCCATGGGTTCAACTGCGACCAACGCAACAGCTATGCCCCTGAACCAGCGGCTGTTGCGTGGGCCCGAACATTAACCTTTTTTAAAAATACGTTAGTAGAAAAATAAATAAAAAATGATTTGAGCAGAAGTACCCGTTCGAATTTTTTGGAAAGCCATGTACTTCAAATAAAATGGTGCGCTATTCGCCAGCGTTGACAGTAAAATAGATTCTATCAAAATCTTGTTTTATTTTTTGGACTCAATTTTAAAATCTACAATCTGCCTTTTTTTAGCAAGATTTAAAAAAAATTGCGTAAAATTTAGCCAAATTACCCAGTTTCAAAAAAAAATTCAGCCAAAAACTTTACCACATTTAATAAAACCCAAATCTAGGTTCGAGTAAATTTTAGAAACCGGAGGGTAAAGATGTGAAGCTGATTATTGCAACGATAAAACCATTCAAGCTGGATGAGGTGCGCGAAGCCATGTCCAAAATTGGAGTGAATGGCATGATGGTGAGTGAGGTCAAGGGTTTTGGCACCCAATTAGGACACACAGAGACCTACAGGGGAGCAGAGTATACTGTAAACTATGTTCCAAAAATTAAACTGGAGATAGCCGTTACGGACGCAATCGCTGAGCAAGTAGTTGAAGAAATTTTGCTAACTGCACGAACGGGAAAAATCGGTGATGGTAAAATTTTCATTGTCGACCTTGAAAAAGCTGTGCGCGTGCGCACTGGCGAAACTAACGAAGAGGCTCTGTGATGACTTTAGGGAAACGTATGAAAATGCAAAAATTTACAAAACTTGGCCTGGTCACAGTACTTTTGACACTGCCACAAATGACAATAGCACAGGATGTAGACACTACACCCTCCAATGCCGATATTGGCTACATATTCACGACATTTATGTTTTTAGTAACGGGGTTTTTGGTCTTCTTCATGGCCGCGGGTTTTGCGATGTTAGAAGCTGGCCTAGTTCGCGGTAAAAACGTAGCAATGCAGCTAACAAAAAATGTAGCACTTTTCTCACTTGCAGCATTGTTTTACTACATCCTCGGTTATAATTTAATGTATCCTGGTGATGCTTGGACAATCCAAGGCATTTTAGGGAGCTTTTCAGTGACTGAACTCGAAGCTGTTGGCCTCGCGGAAACTGAAACAGACCTCAGTTATGCTTCAGTCGGATCTGACTTCTTCTTCCAGCTTATGTTCTGCGCCGCAACTGCATCCATCGTTTCGGGTGCTGTAGCTGAGAGAATTAAACTTTGGCCGTTCTTGGTTTTTGTAATTGTTTTAACTTCAGTCATTTATCCAATACAAGCCAGTTGGAAATGGGGAGCAGGTTTCTTAGACGAAATGGGCTTCTTGGACTTTGCGGGTTCAACAGTTGTACACTCCGTCGGCGGTTGGGCCGCATTGACGGGTGCCATCATTTTGGGCCCAAGGTTGGGTAAATACAAAGACGGTAAGGTTAACCCTATGCCAGGCTCCAATTTGGCACTCGCAACTCTAGGAACTTTTATCCTTTGGCTTGGCTGGTTTGGTTTCAACGGCGGATCACAACTGTATATGGATACAGCTGGAAATGTCGCAGATATCAGCCGTATTTTTGCAAACACAAATACCGCTGCAGCGGCAGGTGCAGTGGCAGCTCTTATTCTCACTCAATTACTTTACACAAAACCTGATTTAACTATGATTTTGAATGGGGCATTGGCGGGTCTTGTTTCAATCACAGCGGAGCCTTTAACACCAAGTCTTTTTGAAGCAACTTTGATTGGCGCTGTTGGTGGCTTGATTGTAGTGTTCGCGGTTCCAATGCTCGACAAGTTAAAAATTGACGACGTTGTCGGTGCAATCCCTGTTCACCTATTTGCCGGTATCTGGGGTACAATCGCCGTAGTCTTTACTAATGGCGATGCAAGCTTGGGAACTCAAATCACATCAATCATTGTTGTAGGAGGATTTGTGGTTCTTGCATCCTCCGCAGTATGGCTTTTTCTCAAAGCAACAACCGGTCTTCGCGTTAGTGAAGAAGCCGAAACTTTGGGCCTTGATCGAAGTGAATTAGGAATGGAAGCTTATCCAGATTTCTCAAAAATCTCATAATATAAAATTGAAGTATAGCCCCATACACCTATCTAGGGGGCTATACTTTCAAATGTTTTTCATTTTTTCAATCCGACAAGTACTTTGATTCGTTCAGCACTTAACGGTCGGTGTCTTCCCCCTTCAATAGCCCTGTCCCTTTCCACAACAATCTTGGCTGATAAAACTAGAAATACTTTTATAGATTGAAAGAATAAAAACTCTTCTTGTTTTCAATTAACTGAATGTTATAATATATCATAACATAAATTTTAGTTTTAAAGATTTCAAAACTGATACAGGACCTTTTAGCAACCAGAAAACGGAATTAGATTATGAAAATAGTTCACTTGATCGCTGGAATAGCTCTTTCGGCGACACCATCACTCGCCGAAGAAACCACCCAGCTTGATGCGCATGAGCATGGGGTTGGCCAGTTGAATATCGCTTTTGATGAAAACAAAATCGCCATGGAGTTACATGCTCCTGGGGCTGATATAGTTGGTTTCGAATATGGTGCAAAAAGTGATGCAGATCTTGCGGCTATTGATGCCGCACTTCAAACACTTTCGGATCCACTAGGTTTATTTTTAATACCAGAAGCAGCATCATGTATCGTAATTACAGCGCATGCGAAGCTAGAAAGCGAAGATTCAGATCATGATGATCATGACGAGGAAGGGCATGATGATCATGATGAGGAGGGTCACGATGATCATGACGAGGAAGGGCACGATGATCATGATGAGGAGGGTCACGATGATCATGACGAGGAAGGGCACGATGATC
>JAFMEA010000111.1 GCA_017856985.1 Planktomarina sp. | reverse complement strand
TAAATACTAATTGCTAGGAATGATGAGAATAATAAATGAAAAAAGTTTCAGATAGCTTCGCCCAACTTACATTTAACGGGAAAACCTATAACCTACCCGTCCACTCACCAACCGTCGGACCAGATGTATTGGACATACAAAAGCTATACTCAGAAGCAAATGTCTTCACGTACGATCCGGGCTTCACTTCTACCGCAGCCTGCGATTCAACAATCACTTACATTGATGGCGCAGCGGGAGAATTGCTCCATCGAGGGTACCCAATAGATCAACTGGCAGAAAAAAGTCACTATCTTGAGGTTTGTTTTTTGTTGCTATACGGACATCTCCCCTCTGGAACTGAATTAGAAAGTTTTGAAAATCTTGTAACAAATCACACCATGCTGCATGAGCAAATGGTTAATTTGTTTCGTGGTTTTCGTAGAGATGCGCATCCCATGGCAATCATGACTGGTGTCGTTGGTGCCATGTCTGCTTTCTATCACGATTCTACCGACATAAATGATCCGCACCAACGAGAAGTGGCATCCATAAGATTGATTGCTAAAATGCCAACTATTGCAGCTATGGCTTACAAATACACCGTCGGCCAACCGTTCGTATATCCACGGAACGATTTGGACTATGCATCGAACTTCCTACGTATGTGTTTCGCAGTTCCAGCACAAGATTATGTAGTCAATCCAATTTTAGCCCGAGCTATGGATAGGATATTCACACTTCATGCCGATCATGAGCAAAATGCTTCAACTTCCACTGTGCGGCTGGCATCTTCATCTGGGGCAAATCCGTTTGCCTGTATTGCCGCGGGAATAGCCTGTCTTTGGGGACCGGCGCATGGAGGTGCAAATCAGGCCTGTTTAGCAATGCTGAATGAAATTGGAACAGTCGATAAAATTCCAGAATTTATTGCAAGAGCAAAAGATAAAAACGATCCATTTCGCCTCATGGGGTTCGGTCATCGTGTTTATAAAAACACTGACCCACGTGCAAAGGTTTTAAAAGAATCTGCTGACGAAGTTCTCGAGCTATTAGGTGTAGAGAATAATCCTATCTTAAAAGTTGCTAAAGAGTTAGAAGCAGCAGCCTTGCTCGATCCGTATTTCGCAGAAAAGAAACTATTCCCAAATGTTGATTTCTATTCAGGAATAATATTGGAGGCTATGGGCTTTCCAATGTCAATGTTCACACCAATTTTTGCCCTATCGCGTACTGTGGGATGGATCTCTCAGTGGAAAGAAATGATATCAGACCCAACAATGAAAATTGGAAGGCCCCGCCAACTCTATTGTGGCGAGACTAAGCGAGATTACGTAGACATAGAGAAGCGTTAATTCATACAATACCACCCTATAAAAGCCATCCATACGCAAAAATTAGGCTCCTTTATTTTTATACCTCCAATAGATGCTTAGAGCTCAATAAGTTAATATTTTGAAATCATGACAGTGATATTTTTTTGATTTTCTCTTCTTCTTGATCCGTCAAAGGAGAAGGAACTGAGGTGTTATTAGCTTTACTACGAACCAGATATAAACAAAAAATACCAACTAAAAATAAAAAAGGGCCGGACAACCAGAGAATAAAATTTATTCCTTTTCCATTTGGCCTCAGCAAAACATACTCACCATAGCGCGATACTATAAAGCTGACGACTTCTTGGTCACTGTCTCCATCAGCCAACCTTGTCCGAACCAAAACCCTCAGGTCACTAGCTATACCTGAATTTGACTCATCAATGCTTTCATTACGGCATTGGAGGCACCGAAGGCTCTTAGAAATGGACCTAGCTCTTTCCTCTAGAAGGAGATTGGACATTACTTCACCAGGTTCAACTGCCGGCACCGAACCGGCCCAGGCAACAAAAAAAAGGGCGAGAAAAATCCGCGTCAACTCGCAGTCTCTTTAAGCTTATTTTGAGAAGAATGAGCTACGCGATACCGTCTATCCAGTAGACTAAAAAATCCACCTAAACCCATAAAAATGGCACCAGCCCAAATCCAATTCGCCAACGGTTTTATAAAAGTACGAACAGCAAACCCACCTTCAGGTTGCGGCTCACCAACAACAACGTAAACATCCCGTAAAAAATTACTATCGATACCAGCTTCGGTAGTCTGCATGTCTGCAACAGGATAATATCGGCGTTCTGGGTATATTGTTGAAATTAGCCGTTCATTACGCAATAATTTTATTGTTGCCATCGTAGTGAAGTAATTAGGCCCCGTGTCATCCTCCACACTATCTAGAACTAAAGAAAATGTCGCGATTTCAAATCTTTCTCCAACTTTCATGATCCGAATATCCTCAACCTGCCAAGCAGTTAGTCCCGCTACTCCACAAATTGTGACACCAAGCCCCGCATGGGCGACAGCTTTTCCCCAATCTGAAAGCGGTAATCGCAAAATCCTTAGAAATTTACTGCGTCCCCTGCCTGTCCTTTGGTAAAGCTCAACCAACACCCCTAAAATCAACCACACTCCCAAACCCATTCCTATTGGACCTAACAATGAGCGACCTGTTTGAATCGTCCAAAGAAGACCTACCGAGGCTAAACAGAAAATTATTAAAGGCCATAACTTAACGAGGTTTCGGTGTTTGGCACGCTTCCACGGCAGTGTGGAACCAATCGGCAAAATTATTGCTAATCCAATAATCAACGGGGTAAATGCTATATTAAAAAACGGAGGGCCAACAGAAAGCTTTCGATCCGAAATTAACTCCGCAACCAGGGGCCATACTGTACCTACAAAAACAACAAAGCAGCTGACAACTAATAAAAGATTGTTAACAACCAAAGCGGATTCCCGACTTACAGTGGCAAACACTCCCTTACTTTCCATCGAGCCCGCACGGAAAGCGAATAGGAGTAAAGATCCACCCACAAATATTACTAAAATCAATAGAATGAAAACACCCCGTTCAGGGTCGTTGGCAAAGGCATGCACCGATGTGAGAACCCCCGAACGGACAATAAAAGTACCGATCAGAGAAAACCCAAAGGCTAAAATAGCCAATAATATTGTCCAAGCTTTCAATGCATCTCTTTTTTCAACGACTATGGCGGAGTGCAGCAAAGCTACTGAAATCAGCCATGGCATTAAGCTAGCATTTTCTACAGGATCCCAAAACCAGAACCCCCCCCAACCCAACTCATAATAAGCCCACCAACTACCCAGACCAATACCAACTGTTAAAAAAACCCAGGCAGACAAGGTCCAGGGGCGTACCCAACGCGCCCACGATGCGTCAACTTTTCCCTCAAGAAGCGCAGCTATAGCAAAAGAAAAGGTAACGGATAAACCAACGTAACCTAAATACAAGAATGGCGGGTGAAACGCTAAACCTGGATCTTGAAGCAGTGGATTTAAACCCTGCCCGTTAAATGGTGGAAAATCAACGCGGCTAAATGGATTTGAAGTTAGTAGTAAAAATGATAAAAAAGTTGCGCTTATTGCACTCTGAACACCCAATACTCGCGCTAAAAGACTTGGTGGTAGATTTTTTGCAAACCACGCAACGCATGCCGCAAACAAAGTCAGGATCAGCACCCACAGAAGTAAAGACCCCTCATGGTTTCCCCAAACACCTGCAATCTTATAAATTGTCGGTTTGAGTGTGTGCGAATTCAAAAGCACTACGCTCAAAGAAAAATCAGATCTTATAAAAGCGAGGGTAAGTATTACAAAGGCAAAAGCAACTAGCAAAAATTGAAGGACAGACAGTACTGGCGCCAATCGCATCCAATACAGATAATTCAGTCTAGCCGCCACTAGCGGGATCACTGTCCCCAGTACAGCAACGACTAGTGCTACAGTAAGTCCAAGGTGTGCTAATTCATTGAGCATCTCTTTGGTATAGAGTGCTAAATGAGCTTAGCAAGAAACACCTGCCATTTATGCCTGCGCAAATAGTCACAACCTTTAAAATTATCTAATAATATTTTTGAAATTTGAACCATCAGTTATCAGGATCTTTATAGACACCTTGTTTTTTTAAAGCGTCTATGACCTCTTTAGGCATATATGTCTCGTCATGCTTGGCCAAAATTTCAGTTGCGTGAAAAATACCTTCCACAAGCCTGCCTTTTGCAATCGTTCCCTGCCCTGCTTCAAAAAGATCAGGTCTAAGGTCAGTCCCTACATAATTCACACTTAACGTATTGCCACCATCAGTCACATCAAATGTAAATGGTATGCCCATAGCCGGCTGGATACTGCCCTCAACGACCAGTCCACCTATTCTAAAGATTTCAGTAGTATTTGGTGGATTAGCCACAACCTCCGTTGGTGACATAAAGAAATTTATTCCCTTACGGAGCGAAAATCCGATTAGTATCGTGGCTAAGGTTAAACAAAGCAAAGAGATTAAAATCACTTGGACCCTGCGTTGTTTCTTAAGGCCACGCATTATGGAAAAATTGGCGCCATTAAAAGACCAGATGTTTCAGAGCATCCAAGCATCAAATTGGCATTTTGTAACGCTTGACCCGAAGAGCCTTTAGTTAAATTATCAAGAGCCACAATTACAATTGCACGTCCAGACATACGGTCACTAACAACACCAATATGGCAATAATTGGACCCACGTATGTGGCGTGTGCTAGGATGTTCCCCCATAGGTAAGACGTGAACAAAACTTTCATTTTTATATGTTTTCTCTAATGTTTTATAAATCTCATCAGCGTCACCCTGCACATAGACAGTGGCTAAAATTCCGCGATTAGCAGGAATTAGATGTGGTGTGAATTGAACTTGAACCAAACGGCCTGCCAATTTTGAAAACTCTTGATCAAACTCAGCCAAATGCCGGTGCTGTCCACCAACAGAGTAAGCATGAGTTCCCTCCGAAAGCTCAGCATGAAGGATGTTTTCTTTCGGTGATCGCCCCGCCCCTGAAACTCCTGTCTTTAAATCAATTATAATCTGATCTAAATTTATCACTCCGGCCGCAATTAAGGGGCGAAGTGCAAACTGACCAGCTGCAGCATTGCAACCAGTGCAGGCTACAATTCGCGCATTGGCCACTTCATTACGATAAAACTCGGTAAGTCCGTAAACTGCAATTTTTTGTAAGTCTGGGGCAACATGCTC
>JAFMEA010000110.1 GCA_017856985.1 Planktomarina sp. | reverse complement strand
TCAGCGCAATTTTGCCAGCCAAACGTGTCATTCGATCCGCAATCCTTGAGCATCAAACTTATGGACCTGCTCAATTTGAGGAGTTAGAAAAATAGCGTCACCATTCTTTACAGAAATATCGCCATGAATGCGTACAGTAATGACATCTTGCAGGCCAGTGTCATGTACATGGATAAAAGTGTCTGATCCTAAGTGCTCGGCTACTCCAACACGTCCCTTCCAGGTTCCCTCTGTCATACTTACCGTAGTGTGTTCAGGGCGAATACCGACATAATATGCATTAAATTTTTCGGCTGCGGGGCCAGAAAAGATGTTCATCTTAGGTGATCCAATAAATCCAGCTACGAAAGTGTTCTTTGGCTTGTGATAAAGATTTAAAGGCGACCCAATTTGCTCGATGATACCAGCTCGGAGAACAACGATCTTGTTTGCCATTGTCATAGCTTCAACTTGGTCGTGCGTCACGTAGATCATCGTTGTATTCATACGCTTATGCATTTCAGCAATCTCAAGCCGCATTCCCACTCTTAAAGCAGCGTCAAGGTTCGACAATGGCTCATCAAACAGAAAGGCTAGAGGGTCACGTACAATGGCTCGCCCGATAGCAACTCGTTGACGCTGACCACCTGAAAGCTGACCCGGTTTTCGCTCCAGATAATCAGATAAGTTCAAAGATTTTGCTGCAGCCTCGACGCGCTTATCAATCTCAACTTGATCCATTTTTTTCATACGAAGCGGAAAGGCAATATTCTTGCGAACTGTCATGTGTGGATAGAGTGCATAGGACTGGAAAACCATTGCTAGGCCACGCTTTGCTGGCGAAATTTGCGTTACATCTTCGTTATCAACAAAAATGGTGCCCGCCGATAGATCCTCAAGTCCTGCAATCATGCGCAGAAGCGTAGATTTGCCACATCCAGAGGGGCCTACAAATACTGTAAATTCTCCATCTTCTATTGTTAAATCTAAAGGTGGAATAACCTGTATTTTATCAAAACTCTTTGAAACCTTATCCAATACGATACGTCCCATGATCTTTCCTTATTTCACAGCGCCAAAGGTCAAACCTTTGACCAGTTGTTTCTGACAAAACCACCCTAGAACGACGATAGGCCCAACAGCAGCCGTCGAAACAGCCGATAGGCGACCAAAGAATAATCCCTCAGGGGCTCGGTTACCTTCAATTAGCTTCGAAAGAGTAGCCGCATCGGTAGTAGTAAGGCGAACAGTCCAGTATGCTTCGTTCCAACAGAATATAAAGCACAGGAGTGCGGTAGAGACGATTCCACCCCAGGCCAACGGGATAAGGATTTCTTTAATTTCACCCCATGTATTGGCCCCATCCATTTGACTTGCCTCAATTATGTCTTTTGGTATCTCCTTAAAGTAAGTGAAAAGCATCCAGACAACGATAGGTAAGTTGATGAGGCTGAGGACTATAATTATCAAAAAATGGGTATCATATAGCCCCATACTTTTTGTTAAAAACGTCATCGGGTAGAGCACCGCCGCGGCTGGTAGCATTTTGGTAGATAGCATCCAAATTAAAATATCCTTGGTTGCCCTGCTGGGGTTGAATGCCATCGCGTATGCGGCTGGAATACCTACAAAAAGCGTAAATATCGTGGCAAAAACTGATGTGATTACTGAATTGGAAGCAAAACGCCAATAATCATAGTTCTGCGTCATATTAAGATAGTTTTCGAGGGTCGGCTTGAAGAAGAGTAAATACTCTGGTTTCACTGCATCGGCGTCAGTTTTGAAACTTGTCAACACCATCCAAAAAATAGGGAAGAAAAATAGCAAGCCGACAACCCAAGCCAGTACTGGTCGTCCAAAAGCCCCAAACTTTGACGATTTTACAACATGTGCCATGTTCTATTCCTCCTAGTCCATCAAAGCCTTGCCAACCATACGCAGCAGGAAAATAGCCACGATGTTAGCGAGTATTACCGCAAAAATACCAGTGGCACTGGCTGCGCCAATATTGTTGTTAGAAAATTCACCTATTAGGTAAGGTAAATTTTTGTTTCCGTTGCCTCGGCTAACAATTTCAATTTCAGCATAAAGCGACAGATGAAAGATGGCCTGTATCATCACGACAATCGCTATTGGTCGGGCAAGATGCGGAAGGGTCAAAAACCGGAACTGAGACCAAGCACTGGCACCATCGAGAATAGCCGCTTCTTTTTGCTGTTGATCTTCAGATTGGAGAGACGTCATAAAAATTAAAACAGCAAAGGGCGTCCACTGCCAGGAAACCATTGTAATGACTGCAATTGCTGATGTTTGCGTGGCACGAAATGACATCGGTTCAAATTCTGGCCATAGTGAGAAAAAGCCTCCCAAAATTGGCCAATTTCTCAACACTTCCAGAATGTTATTAATACCAGCGACCGCAATTCCTTGAAGTCCAAGAACTGGATCAAGGATCATATTGATCCATAAAACAGCGTTTACAGCTGGCATAACAAAAAATGGTGAAATCAGGAGTACTCGGACTATGCCTTGGCCAGGGAATGATTTGTTAATTAGTACCGCAATCATAACACCCAAAACAACAGTCAGAAACAAAATGCTACAAACTATAAAAAGGCTGTTTTGAATGGCGAACAAAAAATCTTTTGAATTAAGAACATATTCATAGTTTCCAAACCCGCGCCAGTTACTCAATGACGGTGACGTCCATTCCGGACGGCGCAGACTATTCAATACATATCTAATGGACGAGAAGTATAGCGTCATCCCCAGTGGCACCACCATCCAGACTAACAGCAATAATACAGCAGGCGTTTGAAGAAGGCGGGGAAGCACTCTATTCGACATCGCTCTTGTTCCTCATCAAAACCTAAACTTATCAACATATCCTGCTGACTTGGAGATCATAAGTTGAGTGTCTAAATCGTCAAACAATATAAAATTTTAGAAAAAAATCACTAAATTGTGGGCCCGGCGTCAACCGGGCCCACTGAAAGTTAATACTGTTTTTTAGTAGTAACCAGCTTCACGCATGATTGCATCAGCCGCGCCCTGAGCCGCCGCTAGAGCTTCGTCTACAGACTTTGCTCCTGACAGCGCTGCTGCCATTTCTTGAGCGACAGCTGAACCTACTTCTGGAAATTCAGGTATAGCTGCAAACTGAACCCCTACGTATGGCTTCAGATCTGACGCCGCAGGTGCTGCGGAGTTAATAGCTGCCATTTCTGCTGCTGCGAACCCTGCAACAGCTTGAAACTCAGGAAGAGCATAAGTCGAAGCACGCTGCCCAGTTGGAACTGAACCCCATCCAAAATCTGGATGATTTCCTACAGCCTGGACATAGTCTTTCGATGTAGCCCACTCGATAAAGGCGGATGCGGCTTCGGCATTTGGCGAACCGGCAGGGATCGCCATAGCCCAAGCCCACAACCAATTAGCACCAGTTGCATTACCAGCGTTTGGCGATTGTGCGTATGCAACACCGTCAACTTCTAAAAACGAAGCCGCAATCGTTGCATCAATCCACATTCCACATTTACCTTCGTTGTACAAAGCTAGGATCTCATTGAAAGAGTTACCTTCAGAACCTGGAGGTCCGTAGTTCCCAAGAAGATCTACGTAGAAATTAATGGCATCTTTCCACATCTGGGTATCGAGGGCTGGCCGCATGTCAGCGTGGAACCAAGAACCGCCAAACGAGTTTACAACCGTCGTGATGAATGCCATATTGTCTCCCCAACCTGGCTTTCCGCGCAAACATGCGCCGTAAACACCGGCAGATGGGTTGTGCATGGCGGCAGCAGCTTCCTTGACGCGCGACCAGCTGTCGTGATCGTTAATTGTTACGCCAGCAGCGTCAGCCAAATCCTTTCGGTACATGACCATAGATGACTCACCGTAGAATGGTGCAGCGTAAAGCGTTCCATTGTGTGATAGACCTGCCCGCATTGCTGGCAAAATATCTGCAACGTCATAGTCAGAACCAAAATTTAATGGCTCGATCCAACCTGCAGCGCCCCAGATTGGAGCTTCCTGCATACCAATATTAATTATGTCGTACTGTCCGCCACCTGTTGCAGTATCCGACGTGACCTGTTCACGTAAAACACCTTCTTCCAAGGCGACCCAATTGAGCTCAACACCGGTTTCTGCAGTGTAGGCCTTCGCTACTGTTTGCATGTTAATCATGTGACCGTTGTTCACGATGGCAATCGTAAGTGAGTCTGTCGCATGAGACGCACCGGCCATTAGAGCCACTGCGCTTGCGATACATAATGTTTTCTTAAAATACATCCCATATCTCCCCTATGTTTGGATGTTGCCTGAGGACACTACACAGACATGGAAAGGCCCGTCAATCCAGTATTTACGCGCGTAAATATAATACTTAACTCACGCAGAGTCTCTCATAATCAATTTGCCTTCAAAAAGCTTTGATTCATGGTCTTTTTCTCCACTTTCAACAGCCTTAGTAAGCATCTCCACCGCATAGCTTGAAATTGCCTCATACTCCTGCGCAATGGTTGTCAAGGGAGGACAAGTGTACCGTGCAAGTGGATGATCATCTTGCCCTGCAACGCGAATCGAAGCTTTAGGGTCAAGGCCAACACGTATCCCTTTTTCCCAGCAAGCTGTGAGAACACCAATGGCAAGCCGATCGTTGCTGCACAAAATTGTTTTTGATGGAAACCCCCCAGATTTGAATACTTCATGGGCTCCCCTGCGGCCAATTTCTTCAAATGCCCAGCCATCTCCCTCTGCTTTTATGACTTTGGGCTCATGCCCCAACTTTAACATTGCATCCAAATACCCTTGACGACGTTTATTAGCGTTAGGATTAGAGGGTGTCTGCATCTCAAAAAAGCAGGGTGGTTCTCCAGTTCGGCAAAGGTATTCAGCCATCAGCATAGAAAATTGGGTATTATTGGATCCGACAAAGGCCAATCCTAAATCAGGAATGTTGCTATCAAAAAGTACTGTTGGAACATCATCACAAAATTTTTCTATTTCACCCCGTATGGAAGACCTACCGAGCGGCGCCATCAGGACCCCTGCCGGTTTAAAAGATCGGAGGCTGTCAAGAATTTCCACTTCGAGAGACGGATCCCCATGCGCGCTGTACAAGGTCGGCCGAAACCCTGCATCGATACAACGCTGCTCTACATTTCGGGCGATCTCAGCAAAAAATGGATCAGAG
>JAFMEA010000027.1 GCA_017856985.1 Planktomarina sp. | reverse complement strand
TGTCAAAGATACATGCGTAATTAAATAAAGCAGGCCCCAAAATGGGGCCTGCTTTCGTTCGACGAGGTCTATTTCTGGTCCTCCTATCAACAAAATTTAAGCCCTGGAAAGGGGTAACGAAATGAAGAGTCAAAACATTCGTATTAGGCTTAAGGCGTTCGACTATCGTGTGTTGGATATGTCCACGCAGGAGATTGTTAACACCGCCAAACGGACAGGTGCACAGGTAAGGGGTCCGATTCCGTTACCAAATAAAATTGAGAAGTTTACTGTTCTTCGCGGTCCTCATGTTGATAAAAAATCTCGGGACCAATTTGAAATCCGCACGCACAAGCGTTTGCTGGATATTGTTGATCCAACACCGCAGACCGTGGACGCGCTAATGAAGCTCGACCTGGCCGCCGGTGTTGACGTACAAATCTCAGTATAGGGGGCAAAATCAGATGCGCTCTGGAATAATTGCAAAAAAAATGGGTATGACCCGGTTGTTCATGGAAGACGGTAATCAAATACCTGTGACCGTTCTATCTTTAGATGGTTTACAGGTTGTTGCTCAGCGAACAGCCGATGCAGACGGTTACACAGCTGTACAACTGGGAGCTGGTTCAGCAAAAGCAAAGCGAACAAGTCAAGCAATGCGCGGGCATTTTTCAAAATCGAACGTTGCGCCAAAACGCAAAGTTGCTGAATTTCGAGTGTCCGCTAATAATTTAATAGATGTAGGGGCTGAAATTTCAGCAGAACATTTCCTTGAAGGCCAAAAAGTTGATGTGTCAGGTACATCAATAGGTAAAGGTTTCCAGGGCGCCATGAAGCGTTGGAACTTTAAAGGCTTAAGGGCAACTCACGGTGTCTCTATTAGCCACCGTTCACATGGTTCAACTGGTCAGTGTCAAGATCCTGGTAAAGTCTTTAAGGGTAAAAAAATGGCTGGCCACATGGGTGCTGCTAAGGTTACCACACAAAACTTAGAGGTTATCCGTACAGATGTTGATCGAGGACTAATCATGATCAAGGGTGCCGTTCCAGGCTCCAAGGGTGGATGGGTTACCGTTAAAGACGCCGTTAAGAAAAAGTTGCCAGATGGTGTTCCTTTTCCTGCAGCCGTTAAATCCATGGCTAAAAAGGTAGATACCACTGTGGCCGAAGCTCCTGTGGTTGAAGCTCCTGTGGCCCAAACCCCTGTGGAAGGTGGTGAAGCATGAAGCTTAATGTAATTAAACTAGACGGAGGCAAGGCTGGTTCAATTGATCTAGATGACGCCCTTTTTGGTCTAGATCCTCGTGCTGATATACTCCACCGTGTTGTGCGTTGGCAGCGTAACAACGCTCAGGCAGGCACGCACAAGGTTAAAACAAGATCAGAAGTTAACTATTCTACAAAGAAAATATATCGCCAAAAAGGTACTGGCGGGGCGCGTCATGGTGCTAGGTCAGCACCAATTTTTCGCGGTGGTGGGGTTTATAAAGGCCCGACCCCACGAAGCCACGGACATGAACTACCCAAGAAGGTAAGGACTTTAGGTCTTAAGCATGCGCTGTCGGCGAAAGCAAAAGCTGGTGAGTTGGTGGTAATTGACGCAGCTGTATCTGATGGAAAAACAGGCTTATTAGCAAAAACGATTGCAAACCTAGGCTGGAAGCGTGCTTTAATTATTGATGGCGCCGCCGTGAACGAACATTTTGCTCAGGCCGCACGAAATATTGAAGGTCTGGATATTTTGCCAACGATGGGTGCTAATGTTTACGATATTTTAAAGCGTGACACATTAGTAATCACGAAAGCGGGCGTTGAAGCTTTGGAGGCTCGTTTAAAATGAGTGTAAAACCTGAACATTACGATGTAATACGAAAGCCGATTGTGACGGAAAAAACGACTTTGGCCTCTGAAACGGGAGCTGTGGTGTTTGAAGTAGCTATTGATAGCAACAAGCCTAGCATCAAGGAAGCGGTAGAAAACTTGTTTGGAGTTAAAGTCAAAGCGGTTAATACAACTATCACTAAGGGAAAAGCAAAGCGGTTTCGTGGGATGTTGGGAAAACGGAAAGACGTTAAAAAGGCATATGTTACACTTGAAGAAGGCAATACGATTGACGTTTCAACCGGCCTTTAATACTAGAGCCTAATCTTTAATTTATCTCAAATTTTTGAGGCTAATTAATTATATAGGTGGCTTTACGAGCCATCTTAACACTGGGGACCTTTGGGGCCCTAAACACCGGCGGTCTATAAAGATACGCTAAGCAAACGGAAGACAGAAAGCATGGCACTAAAGTCGTATAAACCGACAACGCCAGGCCAGCGAGGGCTGGTACTGATTGACCGTTCGGAGCTTTGGAAGGGTCGCCCAGTTAAATCTCTCACAGAGGGTTTGACTAAGTCGGGCGGTCGGAACAATACCGGACGGATCACGTCGCGTCGTCGTGGCGGTGGGGCAAAGCGCCTTTACCGTGTGGTTGATTTCAAACGGAATAAGTTTGATGTTTCCGCAACAGTGGAACGTATTGAATATGACCCAAATAGAACTGCGTTTATAGCCCTCATAAAATATGATGATGGTGAGCAGGCTTACATTTTGGCACCGCAGCGTTTAGCGGTAGGCGATAAAGTAGTTGCAGCCACCAAGGCAGATATAAAGCCTGGAAATGCGATGCCCTTTTCTGGCATGCCTATTGGTACTATTATACACAATATTGAGTTGAAGGCAGGTAAGGGCGGCCAAATAGCGCGTGCTGCTGGAACTTATGCTCAATTTGTTGGAAGAGATGGTGGATACGCCCAGATTCGGTTATCATCGGGCGAGTTGCGATTGGTTCGCCAAGAGTGTTTAGCAACCATTGGCGCAGTATCTAATCCAGACAACTCAAATCAAAACTTTGGTAAAGCCGGTAGAATGCGCCACAAGGGTGTCCGTCCATCCGTTCGTGGTGTCGTTATGAACCCAGTTGATCACCCACATGGTGGTGGTGAAGGTCGAACATCTGGTGGCCGTCACCCAGTGTCTCCTTGGGGTAAGCCGACCAAAGGCGCCCGTACTAGAAACAAAAACAAAGCGTCACAGAAGCTTATTATTCGCTCGCGTCACGCCAAAAAGAAGGGGCGCTAATAGATGTCTCGTTCCGTATGGAAAGGTCCTTTTGTGGACGCTTATGTGCTTAAGAAAGCTGAAGCGGCAAGTGAAAGCGATCGTAATAGTGTTATAAAAATCTGGTCGCGACGTTCGACAATTTTGCCGCAATTTGTGGGTTTGACCTTCGGTGTTTACAATGGACGGAAACATATTCCAGTTAATGTAACAGAAGAAATGATTGGCCAAAAGTTTGGTGAGTATTCGCCAACACGGACCTATCACGGTCATGCGGCTGATAAAAAAGCGAAGCGGAAATAAGCCATGAGTAAGGATAAAAATCCCCGCCGCGTGGCTGATAACGAAGCAATGGCGAAAACTCGTATGCTTCGGACATCTTCTCAAAAGCTTAATTTGGTCGCGCAAATGATACGTGGAAAAAAAGTTGGGAAGGCTATGACTGACTTGACATTTTCCAAGAAAAGAATTGCAGATGACGTAAAGAAGTGTCTCCAGTCTGCAATTGCCAATGCCGAAAATAATCACAACTTAGACGTTGATGAACTTGTTGTAGCAGAGGCCTATGTTGGTAAAAATTTGACTATGAAGCGTGGTAGGCCAAGAGCCCGTGGTCGTTTTGGTAAGATTTTAAAGCCATTTTCTGAACTTACCATTTTGGTTCGTCAGGTTGAGGAGCAAACGTAATGGGAAATAAAAGTAATCCGATCGGTATGCGTCTTCAGGTAAACCGAACATGGGATAGTCGCTGGTACGCAGATACTAAAGATTATGGTGACTTGCTCATGGAAGATCTCAGGATACGAGATTTTGTTGGTGAAGAGTGTAAGCAAGCTGGTATCAGCCGTGTAATTATTGAACGTCCACACAAGAAGTGTCGTGTAACAATTCATACGGCTCGGCCCGGTGTCATTATTGGTAAAAAAGGTGCAGACATTGAGGGTTTGCGCAAAAAAATTGCCAACATGACTGAGAGCGAACTACATTTAAATATTGTTGAAGTTCGAAAGCCTGAACTTGACGCCGCTCTAGTTGGTGAAAGTATTGCGCAGCAATTGGAGCGTCGCGTGTCCTTCCGGCGTGCAATGAAACGAGCCGTTCAAAATGCAATGCGCATGGGGGCCCTAGGTATTCGTGTTAATGTCGCCGGCCGTTTGGGTGGTGCTGAAATTGCGAGAACGGAATGGTACCGTGAAGGTCGCGTTCCCTTACACACACTCAGAGCAGATATTGATTATGCACACGCCGAAGGTGTGACCGCCTACGGAATTATTGGCATCAAAGTTTGGATTTTTAAGGGTGAGATAATGGAGCACGATCCGGCAGCACGAGATCGAAAAGCTCAAGAACTACAAGATGGCCCTACACCTCGCGGTGCAGGTGGCAATCGCCGTAACGATCGCTAAGGAGAAAAAAAATGCTTCAACCAAAGCGTTCCAAATTTCGTAAGATGCACAAAGGCAGGATCCACGGAGAGGCCAAGGGTGGGAGTACTCTGACCTTTGGATCGTTTGGTCTAAAAGCTACTCAGCCAGAACGGATTACAGCTCGACAAATTGAGGCTGCCCGTAGGGCCATGACGCGTCACATGAAACGTCAAGGTCGCGTGTGGATAAGGATTTTTCCAGATCTTCCCGTCACTTCGAAGCCAACAGAAGTTCGTATGGGTAAAGGTAAAGGCTCAGTCGACTTTTGGTCTGCTAAAGTTAAGCCAGGTAGAGTAATGTTTGAAATAGATGGTGTTTCAGATGACGTCGCCCGTGAGGCCTTACGGCTTGCTGCAATGAAACTACCTATTAAATCACGTGTTGTGGTGCGTGAGGATTGGTAATCTAAGACAGCATTCACCATGGGTTCTTTAATTTCTCTGTTGCTTTGGCAGCAGAGAAATTTCTAGTTCCAGCTATAGTTAAAGCTAATGCTGATCCGGTCTTCATTGGCCATATTCATTGGGACTTCGTGGCGAAGCCAACTTTCCCAGAGCATCACGTCACCAACCTTCGGCCAAGCATAAAAAAAGTTGCTCATTTCCTCGCGTGCTTTTTCCATCCGCGGCGGAGCGGCCATCATCATGCCTAGACGAGGATCTTCAAATTTTAATGGGCTCGTGCCATTTGGCATTGCCACGTATGTGGTTCCACTTATTATTGAATGCGGATGGATGTGAGCAGTGTGGATGCCTCCAAAGGGCAGTATGTTAATCCATAGGCTGTCTAGTTGAATTTTTTTTTCGCCTAAATCAAATTGTAGATCTTTAGAAAAATTAGCCACATGGGTGTTAAGTTCTGTGACAATTTCTTTGAAAATCGGGAATCTCCACTCTAGATCATTAAGAGAGGCGTAACTGGTGTAACCAGGAAAATCATTTTTCTCACACCAGACTTGACCAGCCTCATCGTCTTCGGCGATCATTAGGCATGATTTCTCAAGTTCCAAAGTATTGATGGTATTGGACGATTTTGATAACCTATCGTGGTATATTCGGGTCGCAAAGAGACTTCTTATATTAGACATTTCATGTTCATAAACCAACAGTTTGGTTAAAGCGAGTAAGATTATTTTAATAATGGCCTGCCAGATTTGCTAAATAAAGTAGCCACTGATTAAAAAGAATAAAACTAATTCGTAAATAAACTTAGTAGGGGTTGCTAAGATGTTGTTTCCAATCTACACGACGCGTCTAGATCAAGCTCCACCGGAATCAGGGTAACCACAATCGAGCCCACCGGTGATGTTGAAAGGATACGGCAATGAATGCCAATGAACTTCGGGAAAAATCCCCGGATCAGCTGCGAGATGAATTAGTTTCCTTGAAAAAGGAAGCTTTCAACCTGCGTTTTCAGCAAGCAACTGGACAAATTGAGAATACATCACGTATGAGACAGGTCAGGCGCGGCGTGGCTCGTGTGAATACAATCTTAAACCAAAAAGCGGCCGCCGCTGTAGGCGAGGAGTAAGCCCTATGCCAAAACGCATCCTATCCGGCGTGATTACATCAAACCAAAACGCCCAAACGGTTACTGTTTCAGTAGAACGGCGCTTCAAGCACCCTCTCCTACAAAAAACAGTTCGTAAGTCGAAAAAATATAGGGCTCACGACGAGCAGAACGCGTTCAATGTAGGGGATCTTGTTCGGATTCAGGAGTGTGCGCCAAAATCGAAAACTAAACGCTGGGAAGTTATTGCAGAATAACGTCGCAGATTAAACGAAACCCTGGGGACCACGCGGTATTGCACCCCAAAGGTCGGGAGTAAGTAAATGATCCAGATGCAGACAAATCTTGATGTAGCTGATAATAGCGGCGCACGCCGTGTTCAGTGTATCAAGGTGCTTGGTGGATCCAAGCGAAAGTACGCATCCGTAGGTGACGTTATTGTGGTCTCTGTAAAAGAGGCCATTCCACGCGGTCGTGTAAAAAAAGGTGATGTGCGAAGGGCAGTTGTCGTTCGTACTGCTAAAGAGGTTCGCCGTGAAGATGGAACAGCAATTCGATTTGATCGAAATGCTGCAGTGATCTTGAGTAATACGAATGAGCCAGTTGGCACTCGTATCTTCGGTCCGGTCGTGCGTGAGTTACGAAACAAAAACTTTATGAAGATTATTTCACTTGCACCGGAGGTGCTATGAAATGGCCGCAAAATTAAAAAAAGGTGATAAAGTAGTAGTTTTATCCGGAAAAGATAAGGGGAAACAGGGAGAAATATCTTCGGTGAACCCATCTGCGGGTAAAGCTATTATCGACGGCGTAAATATGGCTGTTCGCCATACGAAACAATCCCAATCTGATCAGGGTGGTCGCATTCCAGTTGCAATGCCGATACAGCTGTCGAATTTGGCGTTGGTCGATAGCAAAGGCAAGGCGACTCGCGTTGGTTTTCGTGACGAGGAAGGTAAGAAAGTAAGATATGCTAAATCAACGGGGGAGACAGTATAATGTTGGATACGGCAAACTATACTCCGCGGTTGAAAGCTCTGTACGCCGCCGAAATAAAATCCTCGATGAAAGAGGAGTTTGGTTACAAAAACGACATGATGATCCCTCGCTTAGACAAAGTGGTTCTAAACATGGGCGTTGGTGAAGCAACTAAAGACACAAAAAAAGTTAAGCACGCTCAAGAAGCTCTGACGCTGATTGCGGGTCAAAAGGCTGTGGTGACCAAGGCTAAGAACTCTATAGCGGGCTTTAGAGTTCGCGAAGATATGCCCTTGGGCACCAAAGTCACCCTGCGTGGAGACCGTATGTACGAGTTCATGGATCGTTTGACCACGATAGCGTTACCTCGTGTGCGAGATTTTCGTGGTGTTAAGACTTCATCGTTCGATGGTCGTGGCAATTACGCCATGGGCCTAAAAGAACACATCGTCTTCCCAGAAATCGACTTTGATACTGTTGTTGATATGCTGGGCATGGACATCATTATCTGCACTGATGCAAAATCAGATGCTGAAGCCAAAGCGCTGTTGAAGCATTTCAACATGCCTTTCAACAATTAAGGATCTGCGATATGGCTAAAAAATCAATGATTGCTCGCGAAGTGAAGCGTCAAAAATTAGTGGACAAGTACGCGGTGAAGCGTGCTGAACTTAAAGGCATCGCTCGCGACGTATCTCTCCCAATGGAAGAACGGTTTAAAGCTCAGCTTAAGTTAGCAAAATTACCGCGAAATTCATCTGCAACACGACTGCATAACCGTTGTCAGCTCACCGGACGCCCACATGCTTACTATCGTAAGCTGAAGGTTAGTCGGATTGCGCTGCGGGAGCTTGGCACAGCAGGCCAAATTCCCGGTATGGTTAAGTCAAGTTGGTGAGGAGTTTAAAAAAATGAACGATCCTATTGGTGACATGCTAACCCGAATTCGTAACGCCTCTTTGCGTGGCAAATCAACAGTTGAGACACCAGCGTCAAAGCTGCGTGCGTGGGTGTTGGATGTACTTGCCGACGAAGGCTATATTCGCGGCTATGAAAGCATGACTGGTAAAGATGGCCACCCGGCTATTGAAATCAGCCTAAAATACTACGATGGCACGCCCGTCATACGCGAAGTTAAGCGCGTTTCGAAGCCTGGCCGACGTGTATATTTAGGTATGAAAGACATTCCTACAGTTCGTCAGGGCTTGGGTGTGTCGATTGTCTCCACCTCAATGGGTGTGATGTCGGATGCAAGCGCACGAGCCAAAAATATTGGTGGCGAAGTGCTCTGCACGGTTTTCTAGGGAGTAAGGTATGTCTCGCATTGGTAAAAAACCGGTCGGACTGCCCTCAGGTGTCACGGCATCTGTATCTGGTCAGACGATTGAAGTTAAGGGTCCAAAAGCGACCCGTAGCTTCACCGCCGCTGATGATGTAACAATCACAGTTGTAGAAAATAACGTATCTGTTGAGCCACGTGGCAAGTCCAAGCGGGCGCGTCAGCAGTGGGGCATGAGCCGTACCATGATTGCAAACATGGTAACCGGTGTCTCTACAGGTTTCAAAAAAGAGCTAGAGATCAATGGCGTGGGTTACAGAGCGCAAGTTCAGGGCAATGTGCTGAAACTGTCTCTCGGTTACAGCCACGACGTAAACTTTGATATTCCTTCAGGTGTAACAGTAACGGCTGCCAAGCCTACTGAAATTGCAGTTGAAGGAACTGACGAACAACTTGTTGGCCAGGTCGCGGCAAATATTCGTGAATGGCGCAAACCAGAGCCTTATAAAGGCAAAGGTATTAAATATAAAGATGAGTATATCTTCCGTAAAGAAGGTAAGAAAAAGTAGGGACCCAGGAAATGGCAAACAGCAAAAGAGCATTGTTTCTAAAGCGCCGCCTGCGCGTTCGAAACAAATTACAGAAAATAAATACTGGAAAACCTCGACTTTCAGTACACCGGTCGTCTAAGAACATTTCGGTTCAAGTGATTGATGACTTGCAAGGAATTACGCTGGCATCAGCTTCAACGCTTGAGAAAGATTTGGGCGTATTGGGAAAAAACAATGTGGATGCAGCTACGAAAATTGGCTCTGCTATAGCCGAAAGAGCGAAAAAAGCAGGTGTTGTGGAAGTGTTATTTGACCGAGGTGGTCGTCTATTTCATGGAAAAGTGAAAGCTCTTGCCGATGCGGCGCGTGAAGGTGGTTTGAAGTTTTAAAATTTGGTGTAGGGGGCATACAAGCCTACCTCGATGATGCCGCAAATCAAGTTGACGGACATCGCTATTAATCAGGGTGTAAATTGCCCAAAGCCTAGGAGGCCAAAATGGCTGAAAGAAACAACCAACGTGGAAATCGTCGTGATCGCGAAGAAACTCCAGAATTTGCGGACCGTTTAGTTGCGATCAACCGTGTCTCCAAAACAGTAAAAGGTGGTAAGCGTTTTGGCTTTGCAGCTTTAGTCGTGGTGGGTGATCAAAAAGGCCGAGTAGGTTTCGGTAAGGGTAAAGCAAAAGAAGTACCTGAGGCGATCCGGAAGGCTACAGAACAAGCTAAAAGGCAAATCATTCGCGTTCCGCTTCGCGAAGGTCGTACATTGCATCATGATATGGAAGGCAGACACGGTGCAGGGAAAGTTGTTATGCGGTCTGCACCGCAAGGAACTGGCATTATCGCTGGTGGACCAATGCGCGCTGTGTTCGAAATGCTAGGCTTGCAAGATGTAGTAGCCAAATCAATTGGATCTCAAAACCCGTACAATATGATACGCGCAACAATGAATGGATTACAAAAAGAGAGTAGCCCGCGAATGGTAGCTCAGCGACGTGGTAAAAAAGTTGCAGACATTCTTAACAAGGGTACCGCACCGGTTACGGCTGCTGAACCTGCCGAAGCTTGAGGAGCGGAGTAATGGCTAAAACTATAGTTGTAAAACAAATTGGCTCGCCAATCCGTCGTCCAGCAAAGCAGCGTCAGACGCTTATCGGTTTGGGTTTGAATAAGATGCATCGTACTAAAGAGTTGGAAGATACTCCGTCAGTGCGTGGTATGGTAAATAAAATCTCTCATATGGTCGAAATTATAGAAGAAAAAGGATAATATTAGACCGAGAAATTTAATTGTATCTAATATGAAAAATCCGGCGCTTTCAAATGGGTGGGCTTTAAGTCCGTCGACCTAAATGACCTTCTGGGGCTTTTTGCTTGAACCTAATTTAACTAGAACTTAAGATGACTGGGTGGCAAAAAGTTTGTCACAGAGAATTAATCAAAGCCGAGGTTGGCCCGCTTACGCTTCAGGGGTCACATCCGGCATAGGAGAAGCGAAATGAGACTAAATGAACTACGCGATAACCCAGGGGCTACCAAAACTAAAAAACGCATCGCGCGTGGGCCAGGGTCTGGGAAGGGTAAAACAGCTGGGCGAGGCTTAAAGGGACAGAAGTCCCGTTCCGGTGTAGCCATCAAAGGCTATGAAGGCGGACAAATGCCTTTGTACCAGCGTCTTCCAAAAAGAGGCTTTAACAAGCCTAACCGAAAAGCATTTGCAGTGGTAAATTTGGGAATTATTCAAAAGTTTATTGATGCTGGAAAGTTAAGTGATGAAATCACTGAAGATAGCCTTATTGCATCGGGATTAGTACGCCGTAAGCTTGATGGCGTTCGAATTTTGGCAAAAGGCACTTTTTCATCTAAAGTCAAACTTACAGTAACTGGTATTTCTGGCGCCGCTAAATCAGCTGTTGAGGCTGCTGGTGGTTCAATAGCGTTAATTCCTCATGTGCCTGAAGTTAAGTAAGTGATTGCGAGAAGGTATTAAGCTTCTTACATCGTGTAAGGTAACAAAGCCCTACCATTAGCGAACCTTGTTGGTGGTGGTCTTGTTTTAGGGAGTTCACTCATGGCATCTGCTGCAGAACAAATGGCTGCTAATATAAGTTGGAGTACGCTTGGAAAGGCAACAGAGTTGCGCCAACGTATATTTTTTACTGTTGGCCTGTTAATTGTTTATCGAATAGGTACTTATATTCCAGTACCCGGTATTGACGCAATTGCGTTGCAGCAATTCATGGATCAGGCGGCTTCAGGTATAGGGGGCGTGCTCTCTATGTTCACTGGTGGCGCATTGGCACGAATGGGTATTTTTGCTCTTGGCATAATGCCATATATATCAGCTTCCATTATTGTTCAGCTTCTTGGTGCCATGTGGGAGCCATTAAAGCAGCTTAAGAAAGAAGGGGAGCTTGGTCGAAAAAAAATCAACCAGTATACGCGTTATGGTACAGTGTTGCTGGCTACATTTCAGGCTTATGGGTTGGGTGTAAGCCTGCAAGCTGGAGACTTGGCATCTGATCCTGGATTTTTCTTTATCGCAAGTTGTGTAATTACCTTGGTTGGTGGCACGATGTTTCTAATGTGGTTGGGTGAACAAATTACGGCAAGAGGTATTGGCAATGGGATATCACTAATAATTTTTGTTGGCATAATAGCAGAGCTTCCGGCAGCCTTTGGTCAGTTTTTCACTCAAGGCCGTTCAGGTGCAATTGGTACGGGGACTATGCTGGGCGTTATAGTGATGCTTTTGGCGACCTTGGGCTTTGTTGTATTTATGGAGCGCAGCCTCCGCAAGATTCATATACAATACCCACGACGTCAAGTTGGCATGAAGACTTATGACGGTGGCTCGAGTCATCTACCAATTAAAGTAAATCCCGCTGGTGTAATTCCAGCTATTTTTGCTTCAGCCCTTTTATTACTGCCAACAACACTTGCAACTTTTTCAGGTGGCCAGTCAGGTCCTGTGATGTCGACAGTATTAGCGTATTTTGGTCCCGGCCAACCTGCTTACTTGGCATTTTTTACTGCGATGATTGTTTTCTTTACATACTTTTATACGCGGGAAGTTTCTTTTAAAACAGATGAGGTGGCGGACAATTTAAAAAACCAGAATGGGTTTGTCCCGGGAATTCGTCCGGGCGCTAAAACAGCTGAGTATCTCGACTATGTTGTTATAAGGCTTCTTGTGTTGGGCTCTGGATATTTAGCTTTGGTATGCCTAGTACCTGAAATTTTACGCAGCCAATTTGCAATTACAGCTTACTTTGGTGGCACATCTATTTTGATTATTGTGTCCGTTGGCATGGATACAATTCAGCAAGTTCAATCACACTTGCTGGCACATCAGTACGAAGGCTTGCTTGAGAAATCACAGCTTCGTGGAAAACGGCGTGGAAAAAAAGGTGGAGTAACTCGCCGATGAATATAGTTCTGCTTGGCCCACCGGGTGGTGGCAAAGGTACGCAAGCTAAAATCTTAGTCGAAGAGCGTAGCATGCTACAGTTATCAACTGGAGATATGCTTCGAGCGGCAAAAACTTCTGGTACAGAGATGGGAAATAAGGTTGCTGCCGTCATGGATGCGGGTGAATTAGTTACTGATGAAATCGTTATTGGTTTAATCGCAGAGCAATTAGATAAAAATGCTGATGGCGGATTTATTTTTGATGGATTTCCCCGTACTTTAGCACAAGCTGACGCATTAGAAGTTTTGTTACACTCCAAGGGAAAACATCTAGATCATGTAATTGAAATGCAGGTCAATGATACGGCATTAGTTACTCGTATTATATCCCGATCTACCTGTGGATCCTGTGGCGAAGGTTATAATGACATTGCAAAGCCCATTCCGGCCAATGGCAATTGTTCCAAATGCGGTAATAGGGATTTCCAGCGTCGCGCCGATGATAACGAAACAAGTTTTCGGACTAGATTAATGGCTTACTATAAAGAAACTTCGCCTCTGATTGGTTATTATTATGCTAAGGGCCTGCTTAGTTCAGTAGATGGTCTTGCTGAGATCAAACAGGTCAAAGGGTCGATTTTAAGTGTATTGAGTTAGACCCTTGACGTTCCAAGGAAACCCTCATAATTCACGCTATCTGTTATGAAAGAATCGAGTGAGCTGAAGCCCAGTTCAAAGTGTCATAATAGTAGGATTTTAAGCTAAAGCTTACGGTCCGTTTCTGTGAAAAAAGGTTCCGGTGTTACGGAACCGCAGTTGAAAAGGAATATGTCGTGGCACGTATAGCCGGCGTAAACATACCGACCCAGAAAAGGGTCCCTATAGCTTTAACTTACATTACCGGAATTGGTATTACATCAGCCAAATTGATTTGCGCAGCTGTAAAAATAGACGAAACCCGTCGTGTGAATGAACTAAGCGATGCAGAAACAATTGCAATCCGCGAACATATTGATGCAACTTATAGCGTTGAGGGCGACCTGCGACGCGAAGTGACAATGAATATCAAGAGATTAATGGACCTAGGTTGTTACCGCGGGCTCCGCCATCGTCGTAATCTGCCAGTACGTGGTCAGCGAACTCATACCAACGCGCGCACTCGCAAGGGTCCAGCGAGAGCAATCGCTGGCAAGAAGAAGTAGGGGCAAATAAATGGCACGTGAGAAAAAAGCGCCAAAGCGCAAAGAACGTAAAAACATTGCCGCGGGAGTGGCGCATGTAAATAGTTCATTTAACAATACGAAGATCCTGATATCTGATGTTCAGGGGAATGCAATTGCGTGGTCATCCTCCGGGACCATGGGCTTTAAAGGCTCGCGCAAATCTACACCTTATGCGGCTCAAATGGCTGCGGAAGACGTAGGTAAAAAGGCTCAAGATCACGGTGTAAAAACTTTGGAGGTGGAGGTTCAAGGCCCCGGGTCGGGCCGAGAGAGCGCACTACGAGCATTAGCTACAATAGGTTTTAACATCACATCAATCCGTGACGTTACTCCGATGGCGCATAACGGATGTCGTCCGCCAAAGCGTCGCCGCGTATAATTTGATAATCTAAGGGCTCGCGGTTTGCCGTCTGCCCCTTGTTAATTTTTTCCCTCGAGCGTTTTTGTTTTAGGACATGGAACAAAGACAAGAATGGAGGACCGCATGATCCATAAGAATTGGGCAGAGCTGATAAAGCCACAGCAACTCGACGTTAAACAAGGAAACGATCCAAGCCGCCAAGCCACGTTAACTGCAGAACCACTTGAGCGTGGCTTTGGGTTGACCCTGGGTAATGCGTTGCGGCGTATACTTATGTCGTCTCTTCAAGGTGCAGCTATTACTAGCGTTCAAATAGACAATGTTTTACACGAATTTTCAAGCGTAGCTGGCGTTAGAGAAGATGTCACAGATATAATCTTAAACCTGAAAGGTGTTTCGATACGTATGGAAGTCGAAGGTACTAAACGATTGACTGTACAGGCAAAAGGACCGGGTATCGTTACAGCTGGAAACATTGTCGAATCTGCTGATATAGAAGTGCTGAACAAGGAACATGTTTTATGCCATCTTGATGAAGGCGCTGATTTGTTCATGGAATTGACCGTCAGCACCGGCAAGGGCTATGTTGCTGCTGAAAAAAATAGACCAGAAGATGCACCTATCGGATTAATACCGATAGATGCTATATTTTCGCCGGTTAAAAAAGTCAGCTATGACGTACAGCCGACCCGAGAAGGGCAGGTTCTAGATTATGATAAGCTGACTCTGAAGATAGAAACAGACGGCTCTTTGACACCGGATGATGCATTGGCTTACGCAGCACGGATTCTACAGGACCAACTTTCAATATTTGTTAACTTTGAAGAGCCTGAGAGTGCAAATACTGACTCTGAAGATGACGGGCTAGAATTCAATCCGTTGCTATTGAAGAAGGTAGATGAATTAGAGCTTTCGGTGCGTTCAGCGAACTGTCTAAAGAATGATAATATCGTGTATATTGGGGACCTCATTCAAAAGACGGAAGCGGAGATGCTACGTACACCAAACTTTGGCCGTAAATCTTTAAATGAAATTAAAGAGGTGCTGTCGGGAATGGGTCTTCATTTGGGTATGGATGTAGAGGATTGGCCACCTGATAATATTGAAGACTTGGCAAAACGATTAGAAGATAACTTTTAATTATAGGGTGGAATAAAAAAACCACCTATACGGCTGGGCAATAATGCCCCAATAGGGAGGGGTTCACTCGCATGGGCTCCCAGACAAAGAAAAATGTAAACGGAGAAATAATATGCGCCATGCACGTGGTTACCGCCGCCTGAACCGAACTCATGAACATCGAAAGGCCATGTTTGCAAATATGGCTGGTTCTTTGATTGAACATGAACAGATTAAGACAACGCTGCCAAAGGCCAAAGAGCTCAAGGCTATAATCGAAAAACTAATTACTTTAGGCAAGCGTGGTGACGACCATGCCCGTCGCCAAGCGATGAGTCGCTTAAAGCAGCACATGTATGTAACGAAGCTATTTGATATTCTTGGTCCGCGCTATGCGGAGCGCCAAGGTGGTTACGTTCGTGTACTAAAAGCAGGTTTTAGGTATGGTGACATGGCGCCTATGGCAATTATTGAATTTATTGATCGTGATGTTGATGCAAAAGGTTCTGCAGATAAAATTCGGTTAGAGTCGGCTGAGTAATAACACAAATTAAATTTGAAAACGTTTGATAAGCCTCGGTATTAACCGGGGCTTTTTACTTTGATTACATTAGTAAAGCTTAGTTGTTGGGTTGTTCAATTAATTTAAACTCAGGTCTAGGATTGTTAAATGTCATATATTGAATTGGCAGTATCAATTTACCAGCCAATAAATGTAGGATGGTTGTCATGACAGATCTTTTTGATAAATTGGAAAACTCTCCCGTTCAGAACGATGTTTTACGGCCGTTGGCGGATAAGCTTCGGCCAAAAAACCTTGCAGAAGTAATTGGGCAACGTCAAATTTTAGGCGTGGACAGGCCTTTATCAACTATGCTAGCCGCAAAAACTTTGGGATCGATTATTTTTTGGGGGCCGCCTGGGGTTGGAAAAACCACAATCGCTCGGTTACTCGCTGTGGAAGTCAATTTACACTTTATTCAAATAAGCGCGATCTTTAGTGGGGTAACAGAGTTACGACAAGTGTTTGAGTCCGCAAAAATACGCCGGGAGAATGGACAAGGAACTTTGCTTTTTGTGGATGAAATTCACCGGTTTAATAAAGCTCAACAGGATAGTTTTTTGCCCTTTATGGAAAATGGTACTATTGTTTTAGTAGGCGCAACTACTGAAAACCCTTCATTTGAGCTTAATGCGGCGGTGCTATCGCGTTCTCAGGTTTTGGTTTTGGAGCGCCTTTCAATTACTGATTTAGAGGCATTAGCTCAAAGGGCTGAAGCGCAGGCTAAGGTTTCCTTACCGCTTGAGGTTGCGGCCCGCATTAGTTTACTTGAAATGGCTGATGGTGATGGCCGCAGTCTCTTAAATTTGATTGAGCAGGTTATCTACTGGCGACTTAAGGTGCCGCTCAGCCAAGCTGCGCTTACGAAGCGGCTAGTGAAACGAGCCGCAATTTATGATAAATCAGGGGATAGCCATTACAATTTTATTTCCGCGTTACATAAATCTGTACGGGGGTCTGATCCAGATGCAGCGCTTTATTGGTTTGCTCGGATGCTAGTATGTGGCGAGGACCCGCGATACTTGGCGCGCCGAATGACGCGAATGGCAATTGAAGATATTGGACTTGCTGATCCAAAGGCGCAAGATATTTGCATCCAGTCGTGGCAAACATATGAGCGGCTGGGGAGCCCAGAAGGAGAGTTAGCTTTAGCGCAAGCTCTTACCTATTTGGCTTTAGCGCCGAAATCAAACGCTGCTTATAATTCATATAAAGCTGCGATGCAGGACGCGAAAAGCACAGCATCCAGTCCACCCCCTAAACACATCTTAAACGCGCCCACCAAATTAATGCGCGATCAAGGTAATGGCGATGGATATGCTTATGATCACGATGCTGAAGATGGTTTTTCAGGCCAAAACTATTTTCCTGATGGAATGGAGAGGCCGGAATACTATTTGCCAGTTGAGCGTGGTTTTGAGCGTGAATTAAGTAAACGGCTCTCCTACTTTAAGAAACTCCGTACGAAGCGTGGCAGTTGACAATTGTATCTTAGCGCCACATTGCAAGGCTATGCTTATTACAACAATACAGGTAGCGATTGGTGGGGCGATTGGTGCCGCATTAAGGTTTTTGATTGGGGTAGGGCTGCTGCGGTTGTATAGCCCAGGATTCCCCATATCAGTACTCATTGTAAACGTTCTTGGCTCCTTCTTAATGGGCTTCTTTGTGGTAGCTTTTTTACAGCGTGGTGATGAGATGATGAACCCTTTTTTAGTGACTGGTTTACTGGGGGGTTTTACTACTTTTTCTGCTTTCTCGCTTGAAGCAGTTAATTTGTTTGAACGAGGTGCTGTAAGCCAAGGTATTGCATATATTGGGATGTCAGTCATATTTTCGATTGCCGGTTTGATCTTTGGTTCTATGCTAGCGCGGGTGATGTGGCCATGAGCCGTGTACAACTCTTGGAGGTAAGTAACGGTGATGGGGATCAGCGCTTAGATCGTTGGTTTCGGCGTCAATTTCCACAAGTACAGCAGGGTCAAATAGAGAAGATGTGTCGTAAGGGCGACATTCGTGTTGATGGTGGCCGTGTAAAAACAAATTCGCGGGTTGAAGTTGGCCAGATAGTACGGATCCCACCTCTGCCTGATACTCCTGCGCCTCCAATCGTTGATAAAAAAATTAGTGATGCAGACGAAAAAATGATAAAAGAAAGTGTTATTTATCGTGATGACGACATAATTGTTTTAAACAAGCCGGCAGGGTTGCCCGTACAAGGGGGCAGTAAGCAATTTCGTCACGTAGATGGACTTACTCCTGTTTTGCGATTTGGTTATGACGAAAATCCCCGACTTGTACATCGCCTAGACAAGGATACTTCTGGTGTTTTAATTTTAGGTCGTACGCGTCAAATGGCCGCCGCGCTTACTGAGGCTTTTCGACACCGGGCCACCCGAAAAATTTATTGGGCCGCAGTGGCTGGCGTCCCACATCCTAAAATGGGGACTATTAAATATGGTTTGGTAAAAGCTGGTGGCCATGGTCCGGCTGGTGAAGGTGAGAAAATGCATTGTGTGCATCCGGATAAAGTGATCGAGACGCCTGGAGCCAAACGTGCCACAACGGATTATGCTGTTCTTGCCCCTTTGGGCAGTCGCGCAGCGTGGATCGCCCTAGTTCCAATTACCGGCCGCACTCATCAATTGCGCGCTCACATGGCGGAAATGGGGCATCCTATTGTTGGAGACGGAAAGTATGGTGGATCAGGACAGGAGAACCTTGGTCATGGGTGGGGTGCACAACTTGGGGGTGACATTAGCAAAAAGATGCACCTGCATGCGAGGCACCTAAGGCTGGAGCATCCTACCACAAAAGCTATTTTAGAGTTCACTGCTCCCCTACCTGAACATATGCAGCGAACATGGGATCAAATGCAATGGGATCCAAGGGATGTAGAACTTGATCCTTTTGAGTTAGACCAATGACTGAGGAGTTAACATTGATATTGTTCGATGTTGATGGAACCTTAATTGACAGTCAGGATCAAATTTTGAGAGGCATGAGGACCGCATTCTCAAAAAATAATATTTCTGCTCCAAGCCAAAACAAAATTTTAGCGACTGTTGGGTTGTCTTTGTCTGAAGCTTTCAGCCAATTGTGTCCAGATCTGGATACAAAGAACCACAAATCTTTAATTGCTTCTTATAAAAACAGTTTTTCATCCATTAGGAGTAATATGGTCGCTTCGCCGATCTACCCTGGTGCGGTGAGCTGTTTAAACAAGCTACGGGATATCGACGGTTACGTACTCGGCATTGCAACAGGAAAGTCTAGACGTGGATTGGATTATGTTTTACAGAACCCAGCTCTATCTGGTAGATTTTTAACTGAACAAGTATCAGATAACCACCCTTCCAAACCACACCCGTCAATGGCGCTGAAAGCCATGTCCGATGTTGGTGCCGGGCGTGGTGTAATGATTGGTGACACATCCTTTGACATGGAAATGGGCCGAGCAGCAGGTTTAAAAACAATTGGAGTCAGCTGGGGCTATCACACCATGGCTACCCTGGGCCAGCATGCTGATCGCATAGTTAATAATTTTGATGAGATAATAACTGAAATATCCCAAGTGTTGGATGAAGTATGAGCACATGGGTCGCTAAAAGATTTTGGAAAGATGTGACTATCGAGCAGAATAGCGGAAAGTATATCGTGCTGCTGGATGGTCGTCTGGTGAAAACTCCAGCCAAAGCAACTTTGAAAGTACCTAATTTGGCAATGGCTCAGGCAATTGCTGATGAGTGGCAGTGCCAAGGCGAAAAAATTGATCCTGAAAATATGCCAAATACTCGCTCTGCTAACGCTGCTATTGATAAGGTGGCGCATCAAAAAGCGGAGGTTGTAGCGATGATAGCTGCGTATGGTGAGGATGACTTGTTATGCTACCGAGCGCCCGATCCTAAAGAGCTTAAGGCTAGGCAATCAGATGCTTGGGATCCGATTTTAGCCTGGGCCGCAAAGGAACTTGATGCACCTCTGATTACTATTGAGGGTGTGATGCATGAGAACCAGTCGAAAAATTCAATAACCAAATTGACCGCTCAGGTTAATGGACAAACCGAATTCCAGTTAACGGCACTTCATGATTTAGTAAGTATGTCTGGCTCACTTGTAATGGGGCTAGCCGCACAACGGGCGGTGTACCCAATCGAAGATTTGTGGGAATGGTCGCGCGTAGATGAGTTGTGGCAAATTGAAAAATGGGGCAGAGATGAAGATGCTGAGGCAACTGCGGCGTTGAAGAAGAAAGCATTTTTTCATGCAGACCGATTCTATAAATTGGCGTCTGAAAAGTAACTCACCGATGTATACTGCATTAAATGTCTAAAAAAGACCTCTTTTTTTAATAAATTAGTCGATTCCGGGACACTTCTCTTGACCTTGCGTAGATAAACTGGCCATTCTTGTCGGCATCGTAAAGGTAAACCTTTACATTCAAGCCGATCGATTTGATTGGATCAGACCGCCCCATTTGGTGCGGACAATATCATGAGGTAAAAAATGAAAAAAACCGTATTTTTCGGTGCACTGACTGCAGCTGGCTTAGTGGCCGGCCTTGCATCTGCCGGCACCCTTGAAGATGTTAAAGCGCGTGGCACGCTAAATTGTGGTGTGAGTACTGGTGTTCCAGGCTTCGCTGAGCCAGATGCAAATGGCAAATGGCAGGGTTTTGATATTGCTGTATGTCGCGCTGTTGCAGCTGCAGTTCTTGGCGATAATAATGCAATAGAATTTGTTCCAACCACTGGTAAAACTCGTTTTACTTCATTGGCTTCTGGCGAAATCGATATGTTGGCGCGCAACACCACATGGACACTTAGCCGTGACGTTGACCTGAAGTTTGATTTTGTTGGAGTTAATTACTACGACGGCCAAGGCTTCATGGTAAAAGCATCTACTGGAATAACTTCAGCAAGCAGTCCAGAAATTGATGGTGTTACAGTATGTATTCAAACTGGAACAACAAGTGAGCTTAACCTTTCTGATCACTTCCGTAGCATTGGCATGAGCTATGAGCCATTACCTGTGGAATCTGGTTCTGAGGCAGTGGCGAACTATATGGCGGGTACATGTGACATGTTTACTACTGACCGCTCTGCACTTGCAGCACGTCGTGCAACTCAAGAGGTTCCAACAGATCACGTTGTTCTTCCAGAAATCATTTCCAAAGAGCCATTGGGCCCGTTAGTCCGTCATGGTGATAACGAATGGGGTGACGTTGTACGTTGGACTTTGAATGCCTTGATCACTGCTGAAGAGTTTGGCGTGACAGCTGCGAATGCAGAAAAATTGTCAGCAGGTACTGAAAACGCAGAGATAAATCGTCTTTTGGGTTCAGAAGGTACTATGGGCGAAATGCTGGGCTTGGACGCCGATTGGGCTAAAAGGGCTATCATGTCAGAAGGAAATTATGGCGAAATCTTCGAAGCCAATATTGGTGCTGACACTATTATCGGCTTGCCTCGTGGTGTTAATGCCATGTGGACAAATGGTGGCTTGATTTACTCTCCACCCTTCCGTTAAGATTTATATCTAATGCAAGGGGGCGCATATTTTGCGCCCCCTTGCTATTATATTAACAAAACAGTTTTTAATAATTAGCCAATACTAGTTTTGGCGTTAATAGGTTTCTATATTTTATGTCTACATTCACCTCAACAGAGCGAGAAAAGTTTCGGCTGTCGATGCTGCTGAATGACAGACGATACAGGTCCTACACATTTCAATTTTTTGCGTTGTTAGTGCTGATTTGCATAATCTCTTATCTGGGCAAGAATTTAGTAGAAAACTTAGCTAAAGCTGGATTGAATATTTCATATGGTTTTTTAGAGGACCCTGCTGGCTACGACATTAACCAACGTCTTATTGAATATAACAGCCAGTCAAGCCACCTTCGTGCCGCCATGGTCGGAATATTAAACACTTTGCTGGTTGCCGTCTTGGGGTGCATAACGGCAACAGTTTTGGGAGTGACAGCGGGTATTTTGAGGCTTTCAAATAACTGGATTGTTGCCAAATTGATGGCAATCTATGTTGAAATCTTTCGTAACGTGCCAATACTAATTTGGATATTAATTATCAGTTCTATTTTCATGGGTGTGCTACCGCAGCCTAGGGCTTTTAAGGGTGAAAACCCAGACGCTACTATGCTGTGGGACATGTTTGCCTTTACAGGTCGTGGCATATACGCGCCTGGCCCAATATTTTTTGAGGGATCCTTAGTCGTTGTTGGGACCTTCGTACTGTCGATACTTTCTATAATTGCTCTGCGCCGGCATGCGAGGCGCAAGCTCTACTCAGAGGGAAGAGTGATCAAGACAGGATGGTGGAGCATTGCATTATTTTTTATTCCAACAATTTTAATTTATTATGCTTTAGGAAGCCCAATTGGGCTTGAATATCCTGAATTAAAGGGATTCAATTTTAAAGGTGGTATTTACGCTCGAGGGTCATTAATTTCGCTTTGGTTTGCGCTGTCAATCTATACGGGTGCATTTATAGCTGAGGTTGTCAGAGCTGGTATTCAGTCTGTGGATAAGGGCCAAACTGAGGCGGCAGCCGCATTGGGTCTGCGAAATAATTTTATAATGAACTTGGTAATTTTGCCCCAGGCTTTGCGAGTTATCATTCCACCAATGATTTCATTTTATCTCAACATTACAAAAAACAGCTCTCTGGCGCTTGCGGTGGGATATATGGACATAACCGGAACACTGGGAGGCATCACCTTAAATCAGACAGGACGAGCGATTGAGGCGGTATTATTACTTATGCTTTTCTATTTGGTGATTAGTCTCTCTATCTCGGCGGTAATGAATATCTACAACCGTAGCATAATGCTGAAGGAGCGTTGAAGATGGCTGAAAACAATGCTTCGTTCGTGCGCCATGAATTAATTAAAGAACAGGTGCCGCCGGTATCTGAAAGAGGTTTAGTAAAGTGGGTCAGGGAAAATCTGTTTTCGTCACCATTTAATGCCATTATGACAGTACTATCACTTTGGGTAATCTATTCAATCATAGCAGGATCTGCGCCCTGGTTCATAAATGGCGTTTGGAATGCAAGTTCAGTTCGTGAGTGTTACGATATTTTAGACGGTGTAAGAGGGGCCTGCTTTGCCGTTCTTAAAGAACGATTTCCCCAACTTATTTATGGGTTTAAGTATCCTCCTACTGAATATTGGCGACCAAATATTACAACCCTTTTATTACTAGTTGCATTGGCGCCAGTATTGTTTCGCAAATTGCCCCGACAGCTATTAGCCTTTAGTATAATTTACCCGTTTCTGGCTTATTGGTTAATTTGGGGTGGAACTATTCTTGTGCCGGTTGTTGCGTTCTTGGGTTTTGCCGCTGGTGTGTACTGCTTTCGTCGTTTTTCAACTAACGCATTTGCGCTTGGGATGATCGTCGGCGTGATTGTGGCCAGTATCTTCTGGTTGTTTGGTGGATACCTGTCTGACGCCAATGAAACTTTTCTGTCACTGCAGGCGGTTCCGTCTCGTGATATGGGCGGCCTCATGCTAAATCTTTTACTAGGCACAATTGCTTGCTCTGTTTCTATACCGCTTGGCATTTTCCTGGCTCTGGGTCGTCAGTCTAGTATGCCGATTATAAAATGGATTTGTGTTGTTTTCATTGAATTTATTCGTGGTGTGCCGTTGATTACATTATTATTTGTTGCCAACGTCATTCTAGCTTTTTTCTTTCCACCCGATACAAGCATTGATCTCATCCTACGCGTGATCATAATGATGACATTTTTCAACTCAGCATACATCGCGGAGGTTGTGCGCGGGGGTCTCGCCGCGTTGCCATCGGGCCAATATGAGGCCGCTAATAGCCTGGGTTTGGATTATGCTCAATCAATGCGCCTGATTATACTTCCCCAAGCATTGAAAATTTCTATCCCTGGAATTGTTAATGTGTCTGTTGGGATGCTGAAAGATACGACCTTGGTATCGATTATTTCTATGTTTGATTTGGTTGGTATGATCCGCGGCCCAATTTTATCGACGAGCGAATGGAACGGTGTTTATTGGGAATTGTTTGGCTGTGC
>JAFMEA010000109.1 GCA_017856985.1 Planktomarina sp. | reverse complement strand
AGGACCTAATGGCCGAAATCCAGGATAATATGTTTGTCTTTGAAAATCTTGCAGGTTCCGATGATCGTTCATTGCAGACATTGCTGCGATCTGTCGACCAAGATGTTCTTATAATTGCAATGAAAGGCGCCGACTCCGGTCTCCAAGATAAATTGTTGGCATGTATGTCAACCCGAGCGGCCGCCAACATTCGTGATGAGATGGAGGCGTTGGGCCCTGTGAGGCTTACTGAGGTACAGGAAGCGCAAAAACAGATAATTAATGTTGCACGAAAGCTTTCTGATGATGGAACAATTGTCTTGGCTGGTCGCGGTGGAGAGGAAATGGTCTAATGAGCGTGAGCGATTTAGACAATATTGACGAAGCGAGTTCGTTAACGAGTTCTGATCTGAACGGTTTACTTAAAGCAGCCAGATTAACTAAATACGTGCCTGATAGTAAGGTCAATGTTGATCCAGCTAAATTTGAAAAATCAGCGAATTTATTTGATTTGGTACGGTCAAAAATTGAAAATCCTGATCTATCAGTTGAGCCTGATGAAGAGGAAGTTTTTTCGTTAGAGACTGCAATAGGTGATAAAGAAAATACGCCTGATATTGTACAATTCGATACTGAAGAGGTGCAGACTGAACAAGTAAAGAATGATGGGGAAGTGAAAGCTGATGAGCCAATTGATGAAATCACATCAGCTGATGATGTATCACTATTTGTATTTGACGATACCGAAGGGAATTCAGTTGAAGACAGCGATATAGATTTTTCTGAAGTTAGCAGTCTCCAGACTGAGCCTGGTGCTAATTCAGATTCTAAGGTTGCTTTAACAGATCTGGAAAACATTCAAGAAAATGATATCCAAGAGAGCAGTCTCAATGAGGAGTCATATACTGCCGCCAAATTAGAATTTGAGAAGCTTTTACAAGTAGAGAAAGATAAATTTCAAAAATTATCTGAAACTTTGTTTTCGGTATCGGAAACTTTAGTAGGCGCCACAGAGGCAAAACTTAAAGCATTTATCTTAGAGACAGCATCTAAGCTCTCAGGTGAAAAAATTGATGAGATCCCTGAAAAATACTTGAGTAAAATCTCTGGGACCATGGATAAATTTGCTACTAACGCTGATGAGATCACAGTCACACTGAATAAAGAAGATTTTGCTGCTGTGAAAGAAGCAAAAAACTTTAAAGATTTTTTATATACTTTTGATGAAAACGAAGACTTAATGCGTGGTGAATTTAGAATAAAAAGTGGGAAACTGACGGGCCAAGTTAAATTACATGAAAACTCCGTTAATAACATCGGACCCGATGTACCATGAAAACTGAGATGAGAATAGAAAATGTGGGGTCAATTTTAGGGCGGGCGCTTCAGCACGCTGAGGCTGACGTGGCTTTAAGGACTGAGACACAGTTTTCTGGTCAGGTTTTAGCTTGTAACGGTCAATTAATTGAAAGTAGTCCATTCCCTGCATCCATTGGCAGTCAGTGTACAATAAAAACTCGACAAGGGATAAACGTCAAAGCAGAAATAATAGGTTTCAAAGAAAATAAAAATTTAATTTTTCCTTATGAAAACAACTCTGAAATTTATAGTGGAGATGAAATCTGTTTGTCAGGTATGAGTAAGGATGTTGAGGTTGGGTCCGACCTTTTGGGGCGAGTAATAGACGGATTAGGACAACCATTAGACGATAAGGGCCCGATTAGATCTACCAGTAAAGTCAGCATAAATGGGGAATACATCAACCCATTTGATCGTGGTGAGATAACCAGTGTTTTGAATGTTGGAATTAAAAGTATTAACGCGCTTACAACTATAGGATGCGGGCAAAGAATTGGGATTATAGCTGGATCTGGTGTCGGTAAGTCTGTTCTACTTTCGATGATCACACAAAACTCGGAAGCTGAAGTTATCGTAGTCGGTTTGATAGGAGAGAGAGGTCGCGAACTGGCTACTTTCACTCGCGAGATAACTGCATCACATTCAAACAATAAAGTTGTAATTGTGGCTGTTCCCGCTGACCAATCTCCATTGTTAAGAATTCAAGGTGCTAAGAGGGCTACCAGTATCGCGGAGCATTTCAGGGATGAAGGCAAAAAGGTGTTGCTGATTTTAGACTCGTTGACGCGTGTTGCGCATGCTCAGAGAGAATTAGGCTTGGCCGTTGGTGAACAGCCGACTTCTCGTGGTTATCCGCCATCAGTAATTTCTTTGATTCCTGCCTTGATTGAAAGAACTGGAGTTGGAGTAAAATCTACAGGATCGATCACATCAATTTACACTATTTTGGCTGATGGGGATGATACTGTATCTGATCCCATAGTTGATAACGCGCGTGCTATTTTGGATGGTCACATCATTTTGTCACGGAAACTGGCGCAGCAGGGAATTTACCCAGCCATTGATGTTGGAAATTCAATAAGCAGAATTATGATTGACTTAATTACTCCCGAACAAGCCAAAAACGCCCAAACATTACGTAAGTTAATCTCGGTATATCAGGAAAACCAAGATCTACTTTTGATGGGTGGCTACGTCCAGGGACAAGATGCTGATTTGGATCAAGCGGTACAGAAGTGGCCCGATATTGTGAAGTTCCTGCACCAAGACAAGAATGCAAAATTTTCATTTTCTGATGCAAATAAAATGATGTCAGAATTGGTAGCCTAGGGGTTTCATATGCCAAAACATAGAATTTTAGATATATTACGCCGCAAAAGCCAAATTAAGAAAATTAAAACTCAATCTGAGTTAAAAGATAACTTGTCAAGAATTGAGAGTACTAAAAAGTTAGAAACTGATTTGGATTTCAATATAGACGAAACTATTGAAATTGGTGTTGAGCAGGTGGGCTACAATCTTAGAGTAAAAAGTCAACTTCGCCAGAATATGATGGCTCAAAAAGAAATTGTGGAAAATAGATTGGAGTTTTTATCAACGCAACAGATACAACTACAGAAATTAGTTCGAAACGAGCAAATTAAGACAAAAAAAATATCAGAAAAATATAATGAATTTGTTGAAAAGTTTGAAATTGAAAAGGAGATAAAACAGCTAGATGATATCTTAATTCAAAGAAAAGTTTAGTTGGTATGAAAATTGCTGCTTTGACCTCAAACGAAATGGAGGTTTTTTAATGGCGATAGCGTTAAATGCTGGCTCAAATCCAAATGGACAGACGCCATCTGTTGGAGCCTACGGTGACGGAAATGGGGACAAAAATTCTTTACTTGGTAATTTTGGTGATCTTTTAACCTTAATTTCGGTAGATGCTGAAAACGCACTGCATGAAAACAATCTTACACCTAAAATGACTGTGGAACAGACCAGCGAGGCACTTTTAGCTTTTGCAGAGGCTGGAAGCGAAGATACAAAGTTTGCAATTTCTACCATTTTACAACGGGTCACCGCTGAAAATACGGATGCTTTTAGTTTAAATGAAAATGGTCCAACATCTTCGTTCCTGGAAGCTAAAATTGAAAATAGGCTAGGGCAGCAAAATTCGTTGAAGCCTGCGAAGATACTTGAATTTTTCAGTCTTGCGGACCTGAAAGCTTTTGTGAATGAATTTGTAACAATCAAAGATGAGAATTTTTTAGAGACGGCACTTTCATCTGAAAATGTTGATCCAGTGGGTGGGACTGTCATAAGTCTGGAATCGTCACTTTCGAAAACAACAGATTTAGTCTCTAATACTATAGTTGCAACGGCAACAGGCTCAACTGATGACGCTCCAGTTGCTATAACATTGGATACGGCTAGCTTTATCGCTGTTCCCAAAACATTAGACTTAGTTAGTGATACCGAGGGAGTGGTTAGTGATACTGAGGGGGTTAACGTTCCATTCCTGCATGAAGATACAGACAAGAAGTTAAAAACAGATAATATTATTAATGACGAAACCTCAACAATTAGTCAGATTAATAATCGAAGCCTAACAGTAAAATATTCACCTAAGGTAAAAGACCAATTAATATTAGATGCAGTGAAAGATATTTTACAGGTCAATTCTGTAAGTTTGGAAATCGGTGAAAAAGGACCTTCTGAGGTTATTTTCGATCTTCGGGACTTAAAAGAAGCTATAGTTAAGAAATTTTCTACACCAGCTGAAAACGGCCAAGGGGTTAAGGTACCCTTTGAATTAGTAATTCCTTATACATTGCCTGTAAATGCCCAAGATGAACCAACCGAAACTCTACCCGTGGGTATGGTTGAAAATAAATTTGATATTTTAGAAGTTACTAAAATAACTCTCGATAATAATTTAATTGAACTGCCACTGCCTGATGAGGCAAATGATATAGAAAATACTCATGCCGAACAAAAGTCATTTACAGTTAAAGGTGGAGAATTGCTTCTCAATGTGGCCCCAGCGTTGGAGCGCAAACTTGTTATTGGGATTGCTGTTCCAAAAAACTCAACTGTCAGTAATTTGCCAGATTTCGTAAAAATCCAGATAAACTCAGGTAGTGGGCAGAAATTAGCAGAACAAACAAACTCAAACCCTGAAATTAATAAAGAATATTTGGTAGCTAATTTAATTAAGCTACCAAAAGGTCAATTGAATGATGATAATCCCGCTCGTTTAGCGAAAAATATGGAAGTACTAATCACGGCCTTGGGCGAAAAAAACAATGATTTGTTAGATGATACACACATTGTCGCAGTAAATAAATTTAGTAAGCTTTCACAGCAAACCTTGCCAAACTTAGCACGCGTAGAGACGTTTCTTGCGGAAACTCCACTCAATAATTTTACTAACCGGCCGTTGGCCGATCTAAGAAGTATAATTGAAAAAAATAATACTGGCGGATTTGAAGATCAAAAAGCTAGTCCGAATGTTTCAGACAGGTTGTCCGCCATAATTACAGCGGGCTTAAGTGGTATTCTTGATCCCAAGAAACAAACCTCTAAAATTCGAGATACAACGAGCGCTTTAGCCTTGGGATCAAATTCAGCCCTTATATTCAATAACAAAGACTTATGGCGATCTGTACCAAAAGAAAAATTTACTGTTTCAAGTGATCAGCACGATATCACTAGTGATACATCCGCCAAATCTATTTTTGAAATGCTCAATAATAAAAATGTTAGTGACAAGTTTTTCGATCCTGCAGAAATTAAAAAAATATTTCAATCTCAGAATAATATAGCCACGCCGGCTCTCATTAGTGACAAACTAATCAACCAGCCTGTGTCAGGTGGTGAAAGAATTGTAGCTGCAAATAATTTAC
>JAFMEA010000108.1 GCA_017856985.1 Planktomarina sp. | reverse complement strand
AAATATTAATCAGAATGAAGCGGTTAAAAGATTAAAACTTCATCATTATTTATGCACTGAATGCATGGCGCAAATGCAACATTATATGTTGTTGAGAACTGTGTTTTGCCGGTACTTTCGTAATATTGAATCTTTCCTCCCAAATGATTTGATTATTACTAGCGGCGCTCGTGGGCGCCGCTTTTTTTATGTAACTAAGCCAGGTAAATCTAAAACAACTCGCTGGTGGTTAAGTTTTGTATTTTTATCAACAGTCAGAATATGTCGGTTTTTCAATAGGGAAGACTATAATGGTTTCCAGTAGATGTTAGACAGACGCCAAACTACTTCTTCCACAACAACCCCAAGTAAACCTGTCGCATAAGCGAAAACTAGTATTATAGCTAATATGGAAAGCAGTATGATTACAAACCTGTACTTGAACTTACTCATGAGAGTGTAACCGTCAATTAAGAATTTGCGTGGCTAAGTAACTTTACCTGACGTTGCAGGAGTATCCACGCGCAAGTTATGTTTCGTATGAAGATTATCAAACATTTAGACAATACTAAAGACAAGATAATGGTCAATACTATTGTCAATACTTCTGGGGTTTTAGGGGGGTGTAGTCTTGTTAACGAGGTTACCCTATAAAATTTATTAAAACAGTAGGTTAATAGTATTTTAGTGGGTTATTTGTAGACCTTATCATGGAGTTCGATCCTCCCTCACAGTATCAATTAAAAGTAAGAAAATAAATTGTATAATTATTTTTCGGTCATTACCCATTCACCACTCCAACCTGCTGGTGGGGGAGTGTTTTTAAACAAGTTGCAGCGTTCAATATACAACTGACTAGGAACATCGTTAACATTTGCTTCCAATGCAGCTGAAAACGATTTAATTGCGGCGTCAAAATCTGTAGACCGATAGTGATTAAGCCCTTCTGAAAAATGACCTACCACGTCCATGCGAGCGGGAAATGTTTCTTCATCGTGGAAATCCAAAACTTCAAAAATAGATACTGGTTCTGTTTTACCTTTAACGACTATTCTATCTAACTCTCTTAGAGCGTAAATTCCTTTGAGCTTGCTTTTAGTGTATTCAGAAATGATAATTTGCGCACCATACGTTTTACAACTTCCCTCTAACCTGGCGGCTAGGTTTACGCCATCGCCTATCATTGTGAAATCCATGCGTTTAGAAGAGCCAATATTACCAGTGACAACATTATCGGTATTTATACCAACACCCATATTTACGGCGGGGTTATCAACGGCAATTCTCGCTGCGTTCCAGACGCGAAGTTGAGATATCATTGAGATTGCAGATTTAACTGCTGCGTCTGGTGCATCGTCAGTAGGTAAGGGGACCCCGAACCCGGCCATTAATGCGTCTCCGATAAATTTATCCAGCATTCCTCCAGCATCAGTTACACAAGCAACCATTATCTCAAAATATTCATTTAGCATCGCGACTGTTGCTTGCGGCCCTAATGATTCCGCAATTGTTGTGAAACTTCTAATATCTGTAAACAAAACGGTTGCTTCGGATGCTTGTCCACCAAGCATGGCTTGCCCGTCACCTTCTTCGAGTAGTTGATTGGCTAGCTGTGGGTCCATGTAACGCGACATGGTTGACCTCACACGCTTTTCGCTAGAAATGTCTTCAACTAGCATTAGTGCACCAATGGTATCTCCTTCACCAGATATCATTGGTTGTAATGCTATATTTGCTGATACCAATTCCCCATCACCCGTATAAAGGTCGGCGTCCTCCAAAGTTTCTGTGGTTCCAGTTTCTTGGACTTTAGTTATCTCTTCAACAAGCCATTGGTTTTTTTCATCAAAAATTTCGGCTAATGGTTTTCCTAAATTTCCTTCAGCCATAATTTTTATTATACTTTCAGCTGATTTATTTAGGCTCTTCAAATTCCCTGTTTCATCAACTGTAATTACACCATTCGACATACTTTGAAGCATCGCTTCGTTATAGTTTTTTACAGCTTGCATATCGTTGAACATTTTAGCGTTCTCTAAGCCTACTGAAATTTGTGCAGTGAAGGCTTGAATACGGCTTTCATCTTCTTCTGTAAAAGGCCCGCCAATTTTATTTAACGCTTGGGTTACTCCAATCCTCTTCCCGTGTTTATTTAAAATGGGGACGCATAATACTGATCTAGTGAAAAACCCTGTTTGCTTATCAAAACCTGGGTTAAAGCGGAGGTCTGCGTATGCATGAGGGATATTAACATTTTCGCCAGATTGGAAAACTGCACCGGATATACCTGCACTATTGGGGAGCCTAATTTCCAAGGACCCTAATCCAGCACCGACCATCGAAAAAAGTTCCTCAGTTTTCTCGTCATTCAAAAAGACGGTGGCCCGCTCACAATTAAGCATTTCGGTTGCGGCATCAACTACATGATTTAAGAGGCGAGAGAGATCTAATTCAGTCGTCAATTTGGAAACCAAAGTCATGAACTCTGCTTCACGACGTTTCTGAGTTTCCATTCGCTCAGTCAGAGCATAGGTGTTTAGAGTAGATGCACATTGAGATGCTACGAGTTTGATCGCATCAATGTCTTCTTCAGAAAATTTGCCACTCGTTTTGTTCAAAACTTGCAGCACGCCTATTGGAGTTTCGCCAAAGGTGAAAATAGGTACACATGCTAGGGTATCCGTTTTGAAGCCCGTTCTTTCATCAACTTCTTTATTAAACCTTTCATCCTTATAGGGGTCGTTTACAATTGCTGGTTCGCCATTTTTAAAAACCCATCCGGCGACGCCCGATTGTTCGTCAATTCTAATTTCCCGGGACAAATTTCCCAAGGCTACTCGCGTATATAATTGATGTGCTACTGGGTCATGCAAAAACAAGCTTCCTCGTTCTGCCTGAATAGTTGTCGTTACATGTGTAATTAAATACTCTAGAATTTCATCAAAGGAGCCTAGACGCGATAGATCACTTGCGATGTCGATTGGCTTCGACTTTGCGCTACGTTTGGGTGGCGGCTTCGTTGGTGCTCTTTTGTCAGCTGGAGCATTCATTATTCGTAATCCTTTTATTCGTTTGAATTACCATTTAAATAACTAATTGGATGATTTGGTTACTTTTCATTATTTTTAATCCCAAAGTTATTTTCGTAGTCACTTCTTACAGCATCCATAGTTTCTCGAAGAGCTTTGACATTGGATTCTGCTTCTCTCCGAGAGTTGTCGTGGGCTGCTCGCTCTGCATCAAGTTTCTCTTCATAATCGTTACGCAGTCTCTCCATAGTATCTCTTAGAGCTTGAATATTTGACTCTGAATCTCGTTTAGCTGCTTCGTGACTAGCACGTTGATTATCGAGTTTCTCTTCATAATCATTGCGCATATGTTCCATAGTACCTCGTAACGCTTGAATGTTGCTTTCTGCCTCCCGCTTTGTTCCTTCGCTCGAGGCACGTTCATTGTCGAGTTTTTCTTCGTAATCATTACGAAGTTGTTCCATAGTGTTTCTTAGTGCTTGGACGTTAGCCTCAGACTCTCTTTTTGCCCCCTCGTAACCGGCACGTTGATTATCGAGTTTCTCTTCATAATCATTACGAAACTGCTCCATGTTTTCTCTTAGAGCTTTAATGTTCGCTTCTGATTCCCGCCGGTTCCCTTCATGAGCTGCTCGGAGATTTTCCAGATTTTGTGCAGTGTCAGCGGTTGCAACCTCGAGGTTACCTCTTAACGCCCGAATAGTATCTTCTAGCAAACGTCTATCTGCTTCCGTCGAGGCCCGCAGTTTTGTCAACTCATCTTCGTGCTCAGTAATTTCTGATCTCTCACGCATGGGGTTATTTTTAACCTTATAATCAAGTTAAGTAAAATTAAAAACTAAGCGTAGGATATTTTTTGTTCTGCGAGCCACGGAACACTCAATGTCCTAATTAACTTCAACCGTCATACCATCAAATGCGAGCTCTATATCATCAGGCAATTCAGATTTTATTTTGTCGAGCTCATTATCTGTTCGCTCCGGAGCGTGATGAGTAATTAACATCTTCTTGCAATGAACTTTATTAAAAAAGTTGACGCCCTGCTTTATTGAAGAATGTCCCCAGCCTTTCCTCTCGATTAAGTCTTTGTCATTGAACATCCCGTCCCACAAAATAATATCCGAATTTTCACAAAAATTACAAAGTTTTGTCAGTTGCCAATCCTCAAATTCATTATCAGATAAGTATACTACTTTTTTATTTTCATGCGTGATGCTGTATCCAAATGACCGTCCAGGGTGGTTCATTTCCAAACTTTCAAACAAGATATTATCTATATTATTTTCGTTTAACGTAGAAAAATTGTGGAATTTTAGATTTTGTAATCTGTCCGTTAAATCCAAGGGAAAATAGCTACCTGAATAATACGTCCGAATGTTATCCCTGAGTTCTGTTGCCTCACAAAGTGCGCTCGATATCTGAATCTGACAGCTTGGGTTAAAGATATCTTTATTAAAACCTAGGCCTTGAATATGATCGTGATGCAGGTGGCTAAACAAAATAATTTTCTTGGAATCCTTTTGAAGGCTTACATTTCGAAAACCAGTTCCCGCATCTAAAACGATTTGTGTGTTGCCAGCCCTCACCTCATAACACGATGTATATCCACCATATTTTACCGTGTCTTTAGAACTTACGGCTATCGAGCCGCGACATCCGTGTATCGTAAGTTTCATATTTTCTTGAAACCTCTCAGGCTTTTAAAAAGTATGTGGTTAACTTCAGAATTTTTATTGGTTTAGCGTAAAAAGTCAATTGATCTTGGTCGGTAGAGATAATCGTGGGTAAACGCCAAAAACGTTTTATAAGCACTCAGAAAAAAACTCGTCCATTATTGTTTTACGAAAGCGCTCAGATTAAAGATGTTCCTAATACTTTTAGCGATTCGTGCTATTGCTCTGAAAGTGAGACGCAAGTCTTTAATTTAAAGTTTCGTGGGAGAATTAGTTATGCGTAGTCTTGGAGTTATTTTTTTAGCTGACATTGTGGGATATTCTAAAATGATGGCTCAGGATGAGGCCGGCACTTTGCTTAAGCTGCGCGAATTTTCTAAGGAAGTAATTGGTCCCACACTTAAAAAACATCAAGGAACTATGATTAAGTCTCTTGGAGATGGCTGGCTCATTGAATTTAATAGCGCCTCAACTGCCGTTAGCTGTGCTCTGGAATGGCAAAGCATTGTAAAAAAGCAGGGCAAAATGAACATGAGGGTCGGGATACACCTTGG
>JAFMEA010000107.1 GCA_017856985.1 Planktomarina sp. | reverse complement strand
TGGGTTATCCATAGCAACGCTGTCTGCGTTTCGCGACATAATTTTTGCATTTCGCTGATGACCTGACCCTGGATAGTAACATCTAAGGCTGTTGTTGGTTCATCAGCAATAATCAAATCGGGTCGGTTTAGCATGGCAATGGCAATTGAAACGCGTTGTCGCATACCGCCAGAAAATTGGTGAGGGTAGGCACGAAGCCTCTCATCCGGTGAAGAAATGCCAACAAGTCCAAGTGTGTCGCGTGATCGAATTCGTGCATCCTCGCGGCTAATGCTACCATCATGAGCTTGAATCGCTTCTATCATCTGCGTTTCAATTCTTAGAACAGGGTTAAGAGTCATCATTGGATCTTGGAAAATCATGGCAATCCGGTTGCCGCGAAAACCCTGCATCTGATTATTTGAGAGGGCGCTTAAATCTTGCCCTTTAAAATTGATGCTCCCATCAATAATTTTTCCCGGTGGATCGACTAAACCCATCACAGAAAAACCAGTTATTGACTTCCCTGAACCGGACTCGCCAACAAGCCCAACAATTTCGCCTGCACCAATTTCAAAGCTTACACCGTCGACAGCTTTTAAAATTCCTGCCTTTGTAAAAAAATGTGTTTGCAGATTATTAATCTTTAGAATTGGGTCCAATGCTTGCCTCACTTTTGTAGGCGAGGGTTAAACATGTCGCGCAGTTGGTCCCCCACTAAATTAATTGAAACAATAGTAATCAACAACGCAACACCGGGGAAAATACTTATCCAAAAATCACCTGAATACATGTACTCAAAGCCGTTTCCAATTAGTAGCCCAAGAGACGGCTCTGTAATTGGAAGCCCAAGGCCGAGAAAACTTAGAGTGGCCTCAAGAGAGATAGCGTGTGCAGTTTGTAGCGTGCCAACAACAATAAGCGGAGCCATACAATTGGGCGCGATATGACTCAATATTATCCGCCTATCACCCAGTGCTAGACAATGTGCAGCCTCAACGTACTCTTTGTTCTTTTCTACTAAGGCGCTGGCGCGTGCAGCACGAGCGTAATAAGCCCACTGAACTAATATTAATGCGATGATTGTTTTCTCAACACCTTTTCCAAAAGCGGCCAGAATAATAAGCGCCATTAAAATCGATGGAAAGCTCAGCTGAATATCTACTATGCGCATCATAATTGTTTCAAACCTGCCGCCAAAATATGCCGCAGATAAGCCTATCGAGGCGCCAAGGATAAGAGCAACTAGACCTGAAAGTGCACCAACTCCTAAACTTACTCGAAGGCCGTAAAAGATAGCGGACAGCATATCTCTGCCCGCCCCATCTGTTCCGAGTATATAAAAGTTCCCTGAAAAATCTTCTGAACCTGGCGGTAGCCGACTGTTCATTATGTCTACGCTTGTCAGGTCATAGGGGTTTGACGGTGAAACCCAAGGAGCGAATATAGCGATAAACAATATTGTTAGAAAAACAAATAATGCAATTACGGCGGTTGGGCTTTCAGAGAAATCTAACCAGAATTTTCTGAGACCTGTTGCGGGAAGGTCAAAGCTTTGTTTGTTTGCAGACGCACCCATTAGCTAACACCTTTTATTCTTACGCGTGGATCAAGAACTGAATATAGAATATCGACGATTAGATTCAGCATAACAAAAATCACCACAATGATCATGAGGTAAGCCACAACGACTGGTCGATCTAGGTTGTAGATCGAGTCGATGATTAGCTTGCCCATTCCTGGCCATGCAAAAACTGTCTCCGTCACGGTTGAAAACGCTATGAGTGACCCAAACTCGAGGCCGATTATCGTTATCACGGGGATCATAATGTTTTTTAAAAGATGAATTCGAACCACCCTGGACTCGGCTAAACCTTTTGCGCGCGCAAATTTAATGTAGTCTTGAAGGATAACTTCACGGGTTCCAGCACGGGCTAGACGAATAACAGATGAAAGTTTGAATAAAGCTAAATTGAACGCAGGCAAAAATATGTGAGACAGCCCATCAAGCGTGAAGACTGAACTGGTAACACCAAAAAAGGTGTCAACATCGCCGCGGCCAGTGGATGGCAACCAGCCAAGATGAACTGAAAAGAACATGATTAAGATAATACCAACCCAAAAGGTAGGCATTGAAAACCCTAATATGGATCCAGCCATGATTGTTTTGCTAATTCTACTGGTTGGTTTGAGTCCAGCATAAATTCCCAGCGGGATACCAAAAACAACGGCCATTAGAAGTGAAACTAGAGCGAGTTCCATGGTTGCCGGCATGCGTTGGACAATTAATTTTAGCGCGGGCTCACCAAATATAAATGAACGTCCAAGATCTCCTTGGAATGCGTTTAAAACGAAATACCAATATTGTTCGGAAACAGGCCTGTCCAGACCAAGGTCACGTATAACACGATCTATTTCAGCTTGATCAGCCTCTGGGTTAATTAACATATCGACCGGATCACCGACCAGGTTCACCCCAACAAACACTATCAATGACATTATGAACAAAACAACAATGCTTTGGAGTGATCGCCGAAGAATAAATGCTGTCATGGTCTAATCCCAGAAATGAAGTTGTACCCCACAATGCAATAACCTACCGAGCAATGTGAGGTACATCAGATATTCAAAGCTTATACTAGTTCTTTGACAGACCAGTTACGATTGTGCGCTCGTCAGTGCGTGGTAGGTAACTATAGCCTTTTTTAGCGGCCCAGGTGTTAACCTGATAATGCATTGGGATTACGCCATAGTTTTCTCCTACTGCCTTTTCTGTTGCTTCAGCTAGCAGTTTTCCTCTGGCGTCTGCATCAACGGTTGCCAACGCTTTTTGAACAAGTGCGTCCACCTTTGCGTCTGTATGGCGTCCACGGTTTGCTGCGCCCATGCCCTTTGATTTGTCGTAGGTATGAAGAAGGGCTTTCAGTGGTGATGACGCCTCACCAGATCCAGCGCCCCAGCCAAGCAACATGAAGCTGAATTCAGGTGATTTGTTTGGACCTCCCCTAGAAGCGCGTTTGAAATATACGGCTTTTGGCATAGTTTCCACACTGGCATCAATGCCTACACGGTTTAACATTTGCGCTAAAGCCTCAGCAATTTTTGCGTCGTTAATGTATCTATCATTTGGACCATGAATAGTCATTTTGAACCCATCAGGGTATCCTGCTTCAGCCATCAACTTTTTAGCCATTTTAGTATCGTATGGGTCTGGCTTCATATTTTCAGACACACCGTGGAAACCAGCCGGCAAGAGTTGTCCGGCCTTTACGGCAATGCCTTCCATGACACGCGACACAATTGCGTCTCGGTTAATAGATAACGATATGGCTTTCCGGACTCTTACATCCATTAGGGGATTTTTTATTGGGCTACCATCTTTTGCGGTGATGTGCGGAGAGTTCTCCCTGAACTGGTCCATGTGGAGGTAAATCACACGGTTTGATGGTCCGCTGCTCAACTGAACGTTTTTCTCAGTTTTGAGTCTGGCCACATCAAGTGGGGGAACGTTATCAATAAAGTCAACGTCACCTGCTAGGAGAGCGGAGATGCGAGCTGGACCTGCCTTAATTGGCTTGAAAGTCACTTTATCAAAAGCCGCTTTCGTACCGTGATACGACGCATTACGCTCAAGCACTATTCGGTCGCCTGGAACCCATTCAACGAACTTGTATGGGCCGGTTCCCACCGTTGCTTTTCCGCTATTATAGTCTTCAGTACTTGCACCGTTGCCAGCCGTGGCCGAAATTATTTTAACAGTGCTGAGGTCATTTGGCATCAACGGATATGGTTTCGCGGTTACGACGTGAATTGTGTGACTATCAATCTTTTTGAAGGTTTTGCCCTTCAAGTAAGTTACGAAGCTTGAAGGCGAATTTGGTACATTTTGAGCGCGCTCGACGGTGAACATTACGTCATCAGCGCTGAATGCACTTCCATCATGCCATTTTACGCCCTTGCGAAGTTTGAACTCCCAGGTTGTGTCATTTATAGGTTTCCAAGAAACGGCAAGGTCAGGGTAGTGCTGCTGATTTTCATCACTTCCAACCAAGGTCCCAAAGATATGAGTTGCAAACCCATTGTTGGGGCCAAGATTATGATAATGCGGATCGATAGAACTTGGTTCTGATTTTAAGCCAACTCTGAGATCTGCTGCGTTCGCAGAGATTGACAAACCTATGGCCGCAAAGCTTGTCATCAAGAATTTTGAAAATTTCATTTAACTCTCCCATTCACCTGATTTTTTTGGAGTACAATTTAATACTCAGAGTAAATAGTGTGTTATACGGTTTTGGATTTGTCTACACATGAATCGCGATACCTTTTTAAATTTGGACACAAATCTTATATGAACAAGCACCAACAGCTCATAGACTTCTTGCCACCATCATCTAACTTTCGGAATGATGCAAGTGGTACGATCACGTCATACCGAATCAATCAATCACAGACCAAAAACACTGAACGTCCTGCTTTGGTCTTTCTGCATGGGTTTAATGGCAGCAGCAAGAGTTGGGCCTGCCAATTTGCCCATTTTACAAATCACACGGTCATTGCCATTGATGCCCCCGGTTTTGGTGAGTCGCAATCTGTTGAAGGCGGTATGGTTGCAATCGCTGATGAGGTTGCCGCGTTGATTGCCAGCCTTGTCACCGGTAAGGTCGTTATCATTGGACATTCAATGGGCGGTATGCTGGCGCAGGTTTTGGGCGCAACCCATCCAGACAGATGCCAAGCGATCATTTTGTCCTGCACGCATAAAGGACGGGCGCAGCCGGTTGGCTCGCCGCTTGGGGCAGCGGTGCAAGAACGTATCCAGCAACGCGAAGTGATGGATGATGCGTCTTATGGCGCGCTTCGGGTTGGCAAGATGCTGTCAGGAGAGATTGATCCGCAAACCATGGCGTTTCTGGCGGCTGTTGCCGGTGAAATCCGTGTTGAGGGTATCCGTTGTGGTGGCTTTGCGATGCAATATCTCGATACAAGCCCATTTCTTGAAAAAATCACCGCGCCGGTCGCCATTTTTACCGGTGCCGATGATGTGGTGGTAAAACCGGATGCCACCGCCGCGTTAAAAGCTGGTTTGCCGCAAGCGCATCATTGGTTGCTCGCAGATGTTGGTCATGCACCCTATTGCGAAGATGCTGCCAGTTTCAACGCCGCCATTGAAGCGTTTCTTGATAAAGTTTTAGCAGGATAAAAGGCCCGTATGGTAAGATAGATGAACGCTTTTACTTTACGGCCATTTGTCATTTATTTTTTGACAAACACATTGTCACTGCTTGGCACAT
>JAFMEA010000106.1 GCA_017856985.1 Planktomarina sp. | reverse complement strand
CTGGGGTGGATACGCGCAAAAAGCGCGGGTTAAGGCAGATTATCTTGTACCGCTTCCCATTGGATTGACTACAAAACAAGCTATGGCCGTTGGGACAGCCGGTTTAGCAGCTATGTTGGCCATTATGGCACTTGAAAGCCATAACTTAACTCCTGAGACTGGGCCTGTTTTAGTAACTGGTGCTGCAGGCGGGGTTGGCTCTGTAGCGACGGCCATATTAGCTAATTTAGGTTATGATGTTGCAGTTGTGACAGGCCGTTCAAAGCAAGCTCAGTATTTGAAATCTCTGGGTGCAAACAAAATAATAGCTCGTGAAGATATTAATGAAACTACGAAGCGACCGCTTGAAGCAGAGACTTGGGCTGGTTGTGTGGACGCCGTTGGTGGTGAGATGTTGGCTCGTATATTGGGCCAAATGTCTTATGGCGGATCTGTGGCTGCCGTTGGTTTGGCTGGTGGGTCTAAGCTGCCCACAACGGTTATACCATTTTTACTGCGTGGAGTTAACCTTTTAGGTATCGATAGTGTTATGCAGCCATTCCACAAACGGAAACGTGCTTGGGAACGAATTGTACAGGATTTACCAATGGATAAGCTTGAGTCTATGGTGACTTTGGTTACTCTATCCGATTTGCCCGTCCTCGGTAAGGATATTCTAAAGGGTCAAGTTCAAGGGCGCTTAGTGGTTGATGTAAATGTCTGAGGTTCGGTTTATCGTTCAATGCCGAAACGAACTCGGGACAGAAAGTAAATAAAAGAAAAACTTCATAAGATAGAAACTTGTGAAATTATAACAACCACGCAACCTCAGCTGGGCAATTAAAATTTTTGATAAGGAATTAAATTATGCAACTCGATCTTGATTTCATTCGTGGACAATTTCCAGCTTTTGAGGTGCCATCACTTAAGGAACAATCTTTTTTTGAAAATGCTGGTGGCTCCTATACTTGCTCCCAAGTCCAAGATCGCTTGAAACGTTTTTATCTTGAAAGAAAAGTCCAGCCATATGCTCCTTTTGAGGCGTCACGCCTTGGCGGCGCTGAAATGGATGAAGCACGTAGTCGTTTGGCAGCTATGTTAGGTGTCGAAGATGATGAACTAAGTTTTGGTCCATCTACAACACAGAATACTTATGTTTTGTCGCAAGCAGTTGCTCAATGGATTAAGCCTAACCAGACTATAATTGTGACAAACCAAGATCATGAAGCTAATTCTGGCCCATGGCGTCGATTGGCTGAGCGTGGGGTTACAATTAAAGAATGGTGCATAAACCCGGTAACTGGTCTCTTAGACCTTGAGGACTTACGGCTACTGCTTGATGAAAATGTAAAAATGGTATGTTTTCCTCACTGTTCAAATGTTGTGGCTGCGATTAATCCAGTGGAAGAAATTACTTCTATGGTCCGCTCGGTTGGTGCTTATAGCTGTGTTGATGGGGTAAGTTACGCTCCACATGGCTTTCCTAATGTTGACAAGCTTGGGGCTGATATCTATTTATTCTCAGCCTATAAGACTTACGGACCGCACCAGGGACTTATGGTGATCCGCCGCGAGTTGGGAATGAAACTACCTAATCAAGGCCATTATTTTAATGCTGATAGCCTATATAAACGGTTCACGCCTGCTGGCCCAGATCATGCTCAAGTAGCCGCTTGCGCTGGAATGGCCGACTACGTCGATGAAGTTTATCAGCATCACTTTACAGACAAAGTGGCTCCAGCTGAGCGCTGTCAAATGGTACATGATCTATTTCGTGACTATGAAGTCAGTTTGACACAACCAATTTTAGATTATTTGACAACAAAAAATTCAGCAGAGCTAATCGGTCCGACATCTGCCGAGGGGCGAGCTCCAACAATTGCAGTTAAATTACAAATTCCTGGTGAGGAGGCCGCTAAAAAAATGGCATCTTTTGGAGTTATGGCCGGTGGTGGAGATTTTTATGCTGTGCGGCCGCTTAAAGCCTTGAGTATTGAGCCAGAGCATGGAGTTCTTCGTTTATCTTTTGTGCACTATACGGCGCCTAAGGATATTGACCGTTTGTTGAGTGCGCTAGATCAAGTGATCTAGAGGACAAAAAGGAAAAGTGATGCCCCCAATAATTCTATGGTTTAGGCGGGATTTGCGTCTACAAGATCATGCGGCACTCACAGCTGCTGTGGGCAAAGGTGGCCCGGTGATCGCTGTATTTATTTGTGATGAATTGGTGGAACCTTTGGGTGCCGCACCAAAATGGCGTTTAGGGGTTGGTGTCGCGGCGCTGCAGGCCGCGATTACGGCAAAATCAAATCGTTTGATTTTGCGCCGTGGGCCTGCTTTGGCTACTTTAATGGCACTTGTTGCTGAAACAGGCGCTAAGACTATTTATTGGCAGAGAGCATATGACCCAAAAAGTCAATTACGAGATGCCGAAATAAAAGAGGCCATGGTAGCACAAGGGATTGAGGCAAAAAGTTTCAAGGGCCACCTACTATTTGAGCCTTGGACAGTACAAACAAAAGTTGGTGGGTTTTTCAAAGTATATACACCCTTGTGGAATTCAGTCCGGGATAGAGATATCCCTGATCTACTTCCTGAGCCGGCCGAAATCCCTCGACCAGACTTATTCCCTATTTCAGAAAACCTTGAAGATTGGCAATTGGGCCACCAAATGTACCATGGTGCTAAAATTGTCTCTCAATATGCAAGGGTTGGTGCAACTCGTGCTCAAGCACGCCTAGATGAGTTTACTCAAGGCTCATTAAGAGATTATAATATTAAGAGAGATATACCAGGTGTAGATGGTACGTCCAAATTAGCAGAAAATTTAGCATTGGGTGAAATAACACCGGCGCAATGTTGGCATGCTGGTAGGGCAGAGCTGGATCGTGGAAATGCTGGTGCCGAGGTATTTTTGAAAGAGATAGTCTGGCGCGAATTTGCTTATCACTTGTTGCATCATACGCCGGAAATTTTACATCAAAATTGGAAGCCGGCATGGGATTCCTTTCCGTGGAACGAAGATGAAAATAGTTCGAACTTTTTTGCATGGAAAAGTGGAAGAACAGGGCTTGAGTTCGTAGATGCGGCTATGCGAGAGCTCTATGTCACAGGCACTATGCACAATAGGGGCCGTATGATCGTGGCTTCATATCTCACAAAGCATTTAATGACGCACTGGCGTTTGGGGCAGGCGTGGTTTGCGCAATGTCTAATTGATTGGGATCCCGCGAGTAATGCAATGGGCTGGCAATGGGCAGCTGGTAGTGGACCAGATGCCACTCCTTATTTCCGAGTATTTAACCCTGAAACTCAAATTGAAAAGTTTGACTCAGACAGAAGATACCGAACCTCCTGGATTGCTGAAGGGCAACACACGCCGCCCTCAAGTGCTTTGCAATTTTTTGATGCGGTCCCAGCTTCTTGGTCTTTATCACATAAAAATGATTATCCAAAACCTATTGTTTCCGCCAAGGAAGGCAGAGAAAAAGCATTGTCTTATTACAAAAATCGCAATTTCTAGCTACGTTAGGCTTGCTCTTGAATTTTTCTTGAGTAACTTAAATCGTTAATAACATATGGGACCGTCTATGATACTCACAACGACCGAAGGTCAAAAAGATTTGCCTCGATATTTTGCAATAGCTTTTAAGATTGCAAAAAAAGGGCGTAATGGCAAAATTGATTTTGTATTGGACGATGGCCGAATTTTTCGTGCTGACAGCAAATGCCCTGGTCCTGTTTGTGAAATTCGTATGCATGATACTGGAATTTTTGAACGTTTATTACGTGAGGGCCAATTAGGATTTTGTGATGCCTATCTGGATGGCCAGTGGAGCACGCCGGATTTGCAAGCTTTTATGGATTACATTCACGCCGATAACGATGAAATTTTTGATAGTTTTCCTGGGCAAAAATTAGTTCAAATGTATGAGCGTTTCCGCTTTTGGATGCGGCGTAATTCAAAGGGCCAAGCTGTAAAAAATATCAGCTACCATTATGATCTTGGAAATGATTTTTATAGTTTGTGGCTCGATAAAACAATGACTTATTCTTCCGCAATTTTTGAATCTGGACAGGAAAGTTTGGAAAATGCGCAGATAGCAAAATATGCAAGCATGGTGGATCAAATGGGGGTCACTGCGGGTGATCATGTACTTGAGATTGGCTGTGGTTGGGGTGGGTTTGCCGAGTATGCTGCCAAGAAGCATGGGCTTAAAGTAACTTGCCTAACTATAAGTAAAGAGCAATTGAAATACGCTCAGAATCGGATCAATGCTGCTGGTTTGCAGCATATGGTTGATTTTAAGTTACAAGATTATCGGGACGAAACGGGTGTATATGATGGGATAGCAAGTATTGAGATGTTTGAGGCTGTTGGAGAAAAGTATTGGCCGTCTTACTTCGAAACATTGCATGATAGATTGAAGCCCGGTGCTAATGCGACACTTCAAATTATTACTGTTCAGCACGCGCGTTACGAAATTTACCGAAAAAGCGTAGATTTTATACAAAAATATATTTTCCCAGGTGGTATGTTGCCGTCACCAGTAGTTCTTCGTGAACAAGTAGAAAAAGCAGGGCTACAGGTCGTAAAATCGATAGAGTTTGGCGAAAGTTACAGCCAAACGTTGCGGCGCTGGCATGACACGTTTAATGAGAAGTGGGATCAAGTCGTAGCTATGGGCTTTGACGAGAGATTCAGGCGTATGTGGAATTTTTACTTAACATCCTGTGCGGCAACATTTCATTACAAAAATTGTGACGTTACTCAAATTACTATTTCAAAACCAAGCTGAAAATATAATGACAAATGTGTTTCTGTTCGGGACGTTATGTTGGCCACCGTTGTTAAAACGAGTGGCGGGCCAGACATGTCCGAAAGGGGAACCCGCGGTTCTTGATGGGTTCAGTGTTACCTGTGCAAAAGGCCATAGCTTTCCGGCTATTCATGAGGGTGTTAATGAGAAAGTAAAAGGCTTATTACTTAGGGATTGTAATGAGCATGTTCTCTTACATTTAGATCACTATGAAAGTGGGTTTGGTTATCAACTACACCCAATCACCTTGCAGACTCCCCACGGGCTAATATCTGCCAAAGTTTATTTGCCACCGAAGGGAATTGAGCCAGGTGCGCCTTGGAATTTAAAAAACTGGGAACGAGAGCATGGCCAACTAGCCCTCGAGGCAGCTTTTGAAGTTATGGCCGTACAGGGGAAGATGTCTGCAGCTGAAATGATGCAACGCTATCCAATGATGCTAGTTCGGGCTAATGCTCGGATAAATGCACGGAAAGATGCATCCCCAAGGTCTGCGTCC
>JAFMEA010000105.1 GCA_017856985.1 Planktomarina sp. | reverse complement strand
TTGAAATCAATGAAGTTACACTCTCCCCATTTTTTGCATAGCTCAGCGTCCCTTGGAATTTGACAGCATTGGAATTCAGTAACGCGTTCAATTTTGCCTCAGTCATAACGTAGATAATCTGACTGTACTGCTGACCTCCAATTTGTGGACCCAAGTTGCCACCAGACATGCGAATTCGCCCTAGTGCTTTACCATCTCTAAAAATGAAGCCCTCAGAATAATTTCCTCCAATAAATAGCCCTGCCTTGAACGCTTTTGGAAATACTATTTGCGCTACAGAATCTGCACGGATTTTAGGGATTTCAATTCCTATCTGATCCGCCATCTCTAAAGTTTTTCTGCCGTCATCTAAATTTACGGCAAGGTCGTCTTCAACTTGAGATCGCGTAGAGTTGTATTTTTCAGAGAAATTGGTGCAGGCGCTTAATAACAGGATTATTACAAGAGGAGTAAGAGTTAACTTCACAGAGGCTCTCCATATTTTTTCTCAATTTCTACGTTAATTCCCTATTTTGCAAGTACAAAGAAGTATCTAAAACTATGAGTAGATTGATTAACAAATATTTTATTTATACGATACGATGCGGATGGTTCATGTGTCTTTTATTGTACTGAACGATGGCCTTTAGTTACGTACTGGTACATTAGACCTGAACTGACCATACTTATCAAAATTATAAGGACTATAACCATGCGCGCCATTTTTACAGCTGTAATCTTTTTTGGGCTGACCCAAATGGCTTCATCTCAAGATATTTCTGACGAGAAGATCAAACAGCTTGCACTTGAAGCTATATTAGAAAATCCAGAAATTATAATGCAAGCGGTAGGCATTCTTAAACAACGGGATGCTGAAATTGCAGCGTCAGGGGCCAACACAGTGCGTCTTGAACTTGAAAATGATCCTGGATCTCCAAATCTAGGAAATCCAGAGGGAGATGTAACTGTCGTTGAATTTTTTGATTATAATTGTCCCTACTGTAGGCAGGCAGGCAAAACAGTACAGGAACTGATAGGTTCTGATCCAAATGTCCGGATAATTTTTCAAGAGTGGCCAGTTTTAGGCGAGGGGAGTATGTTTGCGGCCCGTGCAGCATTAGCATCGCGTGCACAGGGGAAGTATGAGGAGTTTCACTGGACGTTGATGAATGGAGAGGGTCGTGCGACTGAGGCTAGTATATTAAAAGTGGCACGCGATTTGGGGTTGGATATTGTTAAACTACTCGCTGATATGGAATCACCGGCAGTTGAGGTTCATTTAGAGCGAAGTGATGATCTGGCTCGTAGTTTGGGCTTTACTGGGACCCCAGCCTTCATTGTTGGTGATCAAACGGTGCCGGGAATGATTAATTTGGAAAAAATAGAAAAGCTTATCGCGGACGTGCGTGCTGCAGAGTAATTCCCAAAAAATTGATAATCTATTCTGTTTTCAGTATTTGGTTTTGGGATTGTGAAAGCTTATTTGAACTAATAAAAATTAACTAGCTCCCCACATTGATTGTGGAGAGCCTATTTGTATTGGTTTTTGTCTAATCGTCCTCAGGCAATGCTAAGTTAAGCACCACAGCTAATAGAGCTGTTGGTGCAACAGCAGATGTGGCCAGGGTTTTCCAAATCCCTGGGAGATGCTGAACAGCACTTGGCACTAAGTTCAGGCCAAGGCCAACTGCTAATGACACCGAGATTATGATCATGTTGCGGCGTGACATTTTTACTTCTGTAAGCATATTCATGCCAGCTGCAGCAACCATACCAAACATTACGATTACGCCACCGCCCAATACTGGTAATGGCATAGACGCGACTGCGGCACCAATCTTTGGGATTAAACCACAAACCACAAGGATGGCACCGGCTATGGTAACAACATGACGTGACATGATACCCGTCATACCTACAATGCCAACGTTCTGACTGAACGAAGTATTTGGAAGGCCGCCAAATACTGCGGCTACCGCTGTTCCGAGACCATCTGCATAAGTAGCCCCTGCGATTTCATCGTCAGTTGCGTCACGGCCAGCGCCAGCCTTGGTTGTTGCCGATGTATCACCGACGGTTTCAATTGCAGATACAATAGAAACCAATGTAACGCCTATGACTGCACCAATGCTAATCTCAAAGCCGTAAGGCATAACAGTTGGAACTTGAAACCAGGCCGCCTTTGCAACTCCTCCAAAATTTACCATGCCCATTGCCATGGCAACGACGTAACCACCTAAGAGGCCAATCAAAATTGCCGCATTGGAAACCAATCCCTTGGTTAAAAATTTACAAACTAACGATAGCACAACTACTGTTAAGGCAACTGTCCAATGCATCAATGAGCCAAAGCTGTCTGCGGCCATTTGGAAATCTGCGGCTCCGCCGGCTGCATATTTTATTGCAACTGGGATAAGGTATAGGCCAATGGCTAAGATGACTAAGCCAGTGACCAGTGGTGGGAACATAAAGCGAAGTTTTTGTATTACACCACCCAAGGCGAAGTGAATTATACCTGCGATCAAGCAGGCAGTGAGAGCAACACTAAGACCCTGAGTTGCTGCAACGCCGGCCAATACGCCAACAAATGCAAAACTTGTACCCTGCATGATTGGCAATCGCGCGCCAATTGGGCCTATACCAATTGTTTGAAATAGTGTTGCTATACCAGCGAATAGCATCGCCATTTGAATAAGGTAAACTTGTTCAGCGCCTCCAAATGCGAGGCCAGCAGCTCCGGCTACAATGACCGCGGGTGTTACGTTAGACGCAAACATCGCCAATACGTGTTGCAGACCCAGTGGAATTGCCTGCCCCATTGGTGGCGTGGCATCTGGATTTCCATAATCAACATCAGACATTTTTAGTTCCTCCTTTTTAAACGTATGGCTTTTGCTATACGGCGCCGTTTTAGTTTTGTGCCTTTGCATATATACAGTGGCCACAGGCGGATAGGCCACATTATGTATTAAAGTATATGAATAATTTACGCTACGTCAAATATAGTTTGATCAGTTTTTATAATTAGAACTCAGTCGTATTTTTTGTAGGTTTTTGGTGTAGCTATCATTAAGGGCAGACTTACGAGATAGTGGCGGTGTTTAAATGCTGTGGCACTAAAATAAAATGACTTTTTTTAAGCAGTCACTTGCCAAATACTCCGCGGCATTTACTGTATAGTAATGTTTATAGATGCTCTGCAATACATCCGCCCAAGCCGCGCTGTGTTTCAACAGATGAATGCTGGAAAGCTATCGGCAGTTCACATTACTGTTGGATATCACGAAGATTTTATGGGTGTTGTGGAAAATCTAAAGGGTTGGAACAGATGGTTTGAAAGCTCTGGAGACTTGATTTCTCGTGCTACAAACTGTGACGAGATCTCAGCGGCAAATAAAGCGGGCAAGACGGCAATATTATTTGGGCTACAAAACCCGTTGGCGTTTGGCTCTGACATAAGTCGTGTTGAGCTACTAGCCCAGCTTGGTATTCAATTTTGTCAGATTACCTATAACCAGCAATCTCTTCTGGGTGCTGGATGTTTTGAGCCTGTTGACAGCGGGCTTACAGTTTTTGGCCGCGAAGTTGTAGATGAAATGAACCGGGTCGGGATGGTTATTGACTTATCGCACGCTGGTCACAAAACGGCGATGGAGGTTATAAAGTATTCCGAACGGCCTGTAGCGGTGACGCACGCAAACCCCAATGCTTGGCACGCCACGCCACGCAATTTGCATCACGATTTGTTGCAGGCCCTGTCAGAGACGGGTGGCATGGTCGGTTTTTCTCTTTACCCACATCACCTAAAGTCAGGCAGTGAATGTAGTTTGGAAGAATTTGCTGATATGGCATCGAACATGATCCAAACTTATGGTTCGAAAACGTTTGGGATTGGATCAGACTTATGCCAGGGCCAGCCGGATAGTGTCGTAAACTGGATGAGAAATGGTCACTGGCGAAAGAAGCCTGGGCCAACAGTTAAGTTTCCCAAGCCACCAACTTGGTTTAAAGATAATAGTGACTTTCTGGGGCTTGCTAAGGGTCTTCGTCGGTCTACAATAAGTGATGCAGATGTAGATCTCTTGGTGGGAAAAAATTGGATGAGTTTTTTGGAAAAGGCGTTAGTTCCTGATGAAAGATGAAATCTTTTCTTCTGCTGAACTACGCAAACCCAATGATGTGATGCGGCTGTCTCGAATGGGGGCAATGTTTCCGTCGCGGCTTTCTTTTTTGCGAAGTCTCACTCGTAGACTGATCCAGGATGGCAGTACTGTATCCCGCGGTCACTGGGACATGGATGAAGAAGGTTACGGCACGGCTGTCTATACAATTAAACTTGGTGGATATTCATATTCACTGTTTGCTGTGACGCAGGCATTAAATCCTGAAATGCGGACAGATCGAGTTATTGCAGAGGCCTGGGACGCGGCTTTTGTACTTTATGACGGTGTTCCTGATGCATCTGAAATTGCTAGATTATCCATTAATGCGCCATCGCAAGAGGTTGGAAGGTTTACCGAGAAAGACCTGTGTCTATCTAGGGCAAATAAATCAGTTCGGCTGTTTGACCAAATTGTAACTTCGCTGCGGAATGGATCTGATCTTCCCACAAAAAAAATTCATGAAATAGGTTATCTCATGCGTACGACCGCTGTTTATGGGAATGGCAAGTTCGGGATTGCAGATAGGAACAAAATTGAAAGTCGACCCGGCCTTGAGGGGCCTTTTATGGCTGAGATGTTGACTGTTTGGCTTATTCGGACTTTTACACATGATCTCGTTGAGCATGTTGGTGGCGCGTCCCTGCCTGACCATATAAAACGCCAGCTTGGAATTGGAAATTCAACTGGTTTGGGCATGGCACCATTTTTAGTTTCACATCCACTATTACTACATTCTTGGATGATAAGTCGCGAAACTGCTCTGGCTCGGGTGCGCGTTGCCGAGGTGGGCTCCAAAAAATCAAAACAGTTAATTGACTTGGCTCGTCGTGCCGCCCAGCACCTTTTAGAGTGGAATGTTCCTGATCCTATTCATCAGGAGAGGATTGTGCAACTTCGAGAGGATTGGTCAAATTTCACCAGTGACTTAACTGTCAAAGAATTATCTGATGAAGGTACACTGGACAGGCTATTAGTGCAAAGTACGACAGGTACAGAAGACCTGCAGGAGTTAGTAGTCAGCTGGATGCTTGAGCCATTTGGAGATTTAATTGACGGCCTAACAGAATGTATGGCAAATCCGTTTGAACCCACATTGGACGCATCGATGCGCTGTGATGAGCTTCAATGTATTTTGGATGAACATTGTGGGTACGCGACTAAAGTGAATTTCGATGATCCGCACTCAACTGGCCAGTTTTGGTATGTGTCTGAGGCCAAACTCGAAC
>JAFMEA010000104.1 GCA_017856985.1 Planktomarina sp. | reverse complement strand
ACTTGTTGTACCGGTCGGCAATGAGGAAACTAAAAAACCCTGGCACCATTGGGCTAAGTCTTGCGTTATTTGGGGCACTTTTACTTACACCTGACACTTTATTTATGCGCATATCTGAGCTAGATGGCTTTACAATGTTGGCGTGGCGGGGAGGGCTCAGTGGTATTGGATACCTCCTAATTTGGGCATGGTTTAGTCTGCGTTTAGAACTAAAAATTCCCAATGTGTTGACCCTAAGCTTTGCTATTGTCGTCATCTGCCAGATCATTAATGCCACTTTTTTTAGTCTCGCCATCGCCGTTGCGCCCGTGACAATTGTTTTAATAAGTGTCGCAACTGCGCCAATATTTTCTGCAATATTATCTTGGTTTTTTCTTGGTGAAACACTCTCAAAATTTTCTATTGGGACGGCAATACTTGTGCTGTTGGGACTTTATATTTCGGTCCTTGGGGGCAACGCCACGCTGATAGAATTGGATACCTCAACCTTGCTGGGAGCTTTGTTTGGCCTCGGGGTGGCCTTCACACTTGCAATGAATTTTACCATTATCCGTAAGGATAAAAATGTTCCATTTGTGTTGGCAATCGGTATTGGGGCACTTTTAGCGGGCACCCTAGGGTTGCTTTGCGCAGACAATCTCTACTGGCCACCAGTAAAAAATATGGCAGCAATTGCCGTCACTGGTATTATTATTCTACCAGTTTCCTTTTGTACCTTATCCTACGCCGCGCGATTTGTTCCCTCCTCTACTGTGAGCCTTATTATGCTGCTGGAGACAGTCTTAGGCCCCCTATGGATTTGGTGGGGAATTGGGGAGGAGCCTACTAACGCCATGCTCTTAGGCGGAGCCATCGTGGTTTTCTCTCTCACTGCTTTTCTCATAAATCAACGCAGAAATAGGCCAACTTTAACCCTCTAATCACCAAAATCTAAAGGGGCAAACGCGGATCAGGGTCTGGGTAAGTTGAACGTGCTGAGGCAAAAATAATACAAATTTTTCTAAACTTTACGGATCGCCCACCACGCCATAACTAGGGGCTGCTGTAGGGTTTATAGCCCTGTTCAGGTAGTCGTTCATTTGTGGTTCATAGGCCTCCCACAACCTACGTAATTTCTCAATTGGACCCACCTCCTCCCAATCAACACGCAGATCCACTAACGCAAACGGCTGGCTCCCTGAGACCAGAAGTGCCGCAGAATGAACTGGGCCTCCCTCTCCGCCAGCAGCAAGCCCGCCCTCAATTCCTTGGAGGAGACGCTCCGCCAAATGTGCACTTGGGTTGGCGTTAAATCCACTTGTAATGCCCTTTGCGACAGCCTCACTAGACAATAAATTTCCCGCGGCGACACAATCAGTATCTTCACTAATTGCGTTCGTGCCTAGGATATTTTTACCTGTGAAATGTGCCGTATTACCCTTTGAATCGACCGCAGTGAGCTGGCGATAGTCAATAAACTCTCGCCCCTTTGTGACAGCTGCAATCGCATGAGATGCGTCACTTCCAGCCCCCATAGCATCCAAAACCAATGTGCCTAAATGTGGGTCAGTTATGTTTTGTGTGGCGACAGCACCCACGCCTGCGCGCACATGTGGACAGCGTGATCCAACCGAAATTGAGGATGTTGTGATTGCGACGCCGAACATCCCAGTTCGAGCACACCGCCCAGCAATTGAAAATGTCATAGCCTATCCCTGATAGTCTGGCACTAAACGACGCGCCAAATATTTCTGAAAATCGTGAATTTCTCGCTCTAACCAACTGAGCTGACCCGGGGCGGCGAAGCTTGACCTTGAGCCTGCATAGATGCCCTCAACAACCTTACGGTCCTCCGTATTTACATGCTCAAAAAAAGTCATAAGCGAGCCTATCCATTCACTGCGTTCATCCGCAAAGCTAAGCATTGCATCTACTTCGGGTGCGATAGCGACACCAAAACGGATGTCGACCTCACCAACACCCTTCGGCCTTAACGATAAATACCACAAGTGGTCTGGAGCTAGAACATACATGTGACTTGGAAACACTGTAGGTAACACTGACGTGTTTCGCCATTCACCTGTCAGAGCGGTATTATCTGGGTGAGCCTGGCCGTAGACGGCGTCCCCAGTTTTAGTAAATGTCTGATACGTGAAACTGTCATAAGTTTTCTTTGGGAAAACAGTATCATCTAAAGCAAACCAAGCCCCAACTGTGGCCTTATGGGCCACAGGCAGGTGATAGCCTTCCATGAAATTTTCTGTAACCAATTTCCAATTCGTTTTCCAAGTATGGCTTTCATTTATCACTGGAATATATTTTTCCATCTGATAGCGCGCAACAACCTCGTTAAGTGGGGCCAGTGATTTCTCTACGGGTTCGGCATCAGGGTTCAGCGTAACATAAATCCAACCATTCCATATCTCAGTACGAATTTCTGGTAGGCAAATATCCTTTTTATCAAACCCATTTGATTGCTCCATATGTCCGGCACCAATTAGTTGCCCATTCAAATCATACGACCAGGCATGATAGGGGCAGACTACCCGAGCAGTTGTTCCACTGCCCTCGAGGAGCTGCATCATTCGGTGTCGGCAAACGTTAGAATATGATTTCACCTCACCCAATTTGTTTCTAATGCAAAAAATTGGTTCTCCAGCTATGCTGAAAGTTAAGTAGTCACCCTGATTTGGTATCTCAGCGACAAGTCCAGGGCATACCCAGTCTTTCCTAAAAATTTGGCGATTCTCAGCCCTGGCAATGTCTTCGTTCCAGTATAAGGCAGGCTCCGCCCCAGTGGCATCAGGCAATGATTTAGTCGCAATTTGGCCCAGGTTTGCCAGTAAATGTTCACACGTTAAAGTATTGCTTTCCATGACAAACCTCTAGTCAGGGATGACTGCAGTCACCTCAATTTCAACAACCCATTCCGGGCGTGCAAATGCAGAAACGACTATACCAGTTGAGCACGGGTATACGCCCTTAAGCCACTTGCCCATTTCTTGATAAACATCATCTCTGTGCCGGATGTCTGTCAAATAAACGACAATTCGACATACATGATCCATATGGCTACCAGCCTCTTCCAGAAGCATCTTAATATTTTCCATAGTTTTGCGTGTCTGGAGAGTTGCATTTCCTATGTGAAGGGTCTCCCGACTGTCCAAATCCTGCGATACCTGCCCCCGCAGAAACACCATTGTACCCCTTGCGACAACGCCTTGGCTTAAATCATTATCTAGTTTTTGTTCGGGATAAGTTTCTTTCGTATTGAACGGTCGGATGCGTTTGTGAGTGGTCATTGTGTCTTTCCTTACAAATATTAATGCTTATCTGCGCCCCACACATTATCAGACAGGTTGGCAGCTTTATGTGCAAAATCTAGTGGCCCATCCCAATCAAAGTTTCGGTAGACGGCTGCCAATTGCGCAAATGGTGCAGACTGCGCAAACAGCTGAAAGGTGAGCCGGTGACCCGCATAATCAGAGTTCAGTAAATCTCGCGCAAGGCTTAAAAGCTTGCGACGGTCATCTGCGACCCATTGATCATTCAGGGTATAGAACTTATCCATCCAAGGTTTGGTATCAGCTGCAGCAAAAGTGGCCGCGTCGGGCGTGACACAAATCTGTCCACCACATAATTCACGAGCCAAGTGCATCATTTTTGGCAAGTTTGAGAGAGCGTGGACCCGGCCTGACATCAACATAGATTGATTTGGCATCAACAAGCCGCTTGGACTTTTTTCTCCAGTTGCGATCGATGCGGTAAGAAATGCATCAATTCCTTCTCGCCAGACTGCCAGCTCTGCCAGTTTCTCTTGAACCGCTTGCTGCTTTTCCAAACCAGTCTGCCTTACATTCCAAAGCGCAGCACCAATTATCAAGTCTGCGTAAGACAAGGTCCGCTGGACAAATGGAAACGCAGAGTACCGGTGAAGTGTCGCACGAATAAAACTTGCCGCTCGGGTGTGTTGGTAAAATAAAATATCTTCCCAGGGAACCAATACATCGTCCAGGATCATGAGCGTGTCGATCTCATCGACGCGATTAGACAGTGGATAGTCATCCGCCGATCCGCGGCCAGCAAAACCAGTCCGACAAATATGCTTAACACCGGGTGCGTTCATCTTCACGATGCACCCAAGAGCATAGTCTGACATCTCTGAATTTCCCCAATTGGCAATTGTAGGTTTCAGGAACGCTTGGTTGGAATAGGATGCGGCAGTTTCATACTTAGCCCCACGAATAATGATGCCAGCGTCAGTCTCTTTGACCACATGGACAAGCATATCAGGATCCTGATCTTGCGGTGTTTTTGAGCGATCACCCTTGGGATCCGTGTTGGCAGAAACGTGGAAAGAATCTTCTTTGGTACAGACTTTGATATGGCGTTCAATATTTTCAGAAAACCGCGGATCAATCTCGTTGAGAATATCTTTACCATCACGCAGTGACCACATCTCCCCAATAGTTTCATCCCCAACACGGGTTACAACTCCACCAACCTCATGCATGACGAGGTCAACTGCTTCGCGTTTATCTTGCCAATCTTTGGGTTCATGGGGGAACCGCAAGCCAATGGCGTGGCGTTCACCTTTGTCCTTATAGGTCATTACCGACTGGGTTTTGACCTGATGTTGCATGTCATAAATACGGGCACGGACGTCAATAATTGGCTTCATTTGCGGATGAACTGTTGGATCTTCAACTTTCTCACCATTGATCCAGACGTTTCGTCCATCCCGAATTGACGCGCGATATTCATCACCTGTACGTATCATTTTAAGGTCTCTCTCATCGGTTTAATACAATTTAAATTTATGTTGCTGGAGATTGCACTGCTATTAATTTCAGAAAATCTACAAATGAATTATACTTATTCTTGATCTAACCTTAGTCAGCATAACTTAATGAAGAAAATAAATTGTATTTTTATATTAAATAGCTTTTAACTATTTAATATGCACCGATTTTCGCTTCGCCAACTCGAATACTTTGTCGCCTGCGTGGACCATGGGTCCACCGCCGACGCTGCCAGTACCCTAAATGTATCACAGCCTACAATTTCTATCGCAGTCACTAAGTTAGAGGATCAGCTTGGCGTGCAGCTCTTGCGTCGCCACCACTCTCAGGGTGTGACCGCAACTGCAAGTGCAGAAAATATATTGCATTCTGCTCGTGCACTTTTAGCCCATGCCACAGACTTGCAAAGCCAAATAATGACTAAGGGAGATACGATATCAGGTGAGTTAAAGTTGGGTAGCTTTTCAACTCTAGCATCCTCAATCCTCCCCCGCCTAGTCAACTCATTCAGCTCTAAGCACCCAGAAATACAACTTAAAATAACAGAAGGTACCCAAGTTGAACTTTTAGACGGCCTAAATTCAGGACAGTTAGAGATGGCGCTTTTGTATGACTTGGATCTACCAAGTTCCATAAAAAAGACCAAATTAACGGAACTCACTCCCCATGCCGTTTTACCAGCCG
>JAFMEA010000026.1 GCA_017856985.1 Planktomarina sp. | reverse complement strand
CTTATGGAGCATTAATGGATTAATAATTTTGATTAGGTTCTTGAATTCCTTATAGGCAAACTAAATATCTAAAAAGACATTGAACTCTATACTACCAATCTCCATAATATCGGAGAAGGCCCGCACCTAATAGAAGGGGAAATTGCCGTGAATATTCACTCAAAAGATGTGGATGCGTCGCTGACCAGAGCAGATGCAGAAAGAGCACTGACTATTTTGCGAAGCTGGGCTAGCACAGCAACTAAAAAAGAGCTGCATGAGCTTGATCCTTTGACAGAAAGTCTTCTGCCTGCGCATTTATCGAATGTTTATCCCGATTTGAACCGATCTTATCCAAAAGATTTTGTAGCTGATCAAGATTACAAAGATAGCTTGCCTGACCTGCAAAATGGCCCCTCCTCTTTGATACGGGGGGCAAAGCAGCATATCCAACATGTAGGAATTTCAAATTTTCGGTTGCCAATCAGTTTCCAGACGCGAGATGGCAGTTCGCTGCAACTGGAGACCTCAGTGACTGGTACTGTTTCGCTCGATGCAGATAAAAAAGGGATAAACATGTCACGCATAATGCGTACATTTTATCGCCAAGCTGAAAAGACTTTCAGCTTTGATGTCATCGAGCGAGCATTAGATGATTACAAGACTGACCTTGAAAGTTTTGACGCCCGAATTCAGATGCGCTTTTCGTTTCCACAGAAAGTTAGAAGTCTGCGCAGTGAGTTGAGCGGCTACCAGTATTATGAATTAGCGCTGGAACTTGTTGAAATTGCTGGGCAGCGCCACAAAATTGTTCACTTGGATTATGTATATTCGTCCACCTGCCCATGCTCACTTGAGTTATCTGAACACGCTCGCTCTGAGCGCGGTCAGCTAGCAACTCCGCATTCTCAACGCTCCGTTGCCAGAGTATCCGTCGTGGTTAAACCGGAGACTGACTGCCTATGGTTTGAGGATTTAATTGATCTTTGTCGCAAGGCAGTTCCAACTGAAACTCAGGTTATGGTCAAACGTGAGGATGAACAGGCATTTGCAGAACTCAACGCTGCTAATCCAATTTTTGTGGAAGACGCCGCACGGTTATTTTATGAGCGGCTTCAGCAGGATCCACGGGTTGGTGATTTTCGGATAATTGCCAGCCATCAGGAAAGTTTACACAGTCATGACGCTATTTCCGTGTTGACGCAGGGTACAACGTTCGCGCAAAGCAGCTTAGACCCACGCACCTTTGACAGCTTATTTCATGTTGGCTGATTGCTTGACTTAATCCCAATTCAGAGCCAACGCTGGCTTCATGTTTGATGTACGTCCTGTTTTTAATGTAATCGGAATGTTGGTGAGTTTTCTCGGCCTCACCATGCTTTTTCCGTTACTATTAGACTTTTCGCGCGGTAATGGGCATTCAGGTGCATTCTTTGAGTCATTTTTAATCACCGTACTCATGGGTGGTATGGTGTATTTGGCTACTCGACGTCAAAAAGCCAGTGGTCTTTCCCTTCAACAAACTTTCTTACTTACAACAGGGGTTTGGGTGGCCTTACCAATTTTTGGTGCCTTACCTTTTGTTTTAGGTGCTACCGATGCTAGCTACACAGATGCATTTTTTGAAGCGATGTCAGGACTTACTACTACAGGGGCCACCGTCTTTACTGGCTTAGATTATTTGCCAGATGGTCTGCTTTTATGGCGCTCTATTTTGCAGTGGATAGGTGGTATTGGGATAATTGTTGTTGCGATGGTATTCTTACCAGAGTTGCGAGTGGGTGGTATGCAAATCTTTCGATCAGAGGGCTTTGATACTTCTGGAAAAATTTTACCTCGTGCTACAGAAATTGCCGCTCAGATTGCTTGGCTTTATATTGCCCTAACGGGTGCGTGTGCGTTTGTTTACTTGGCGTCTGGAATGCGCACTTTTGATGCTGTTTTACACTCTATGACAACAATCGCTACTGGTGGATTTTCCTCCTATGACGCGTCTTTTGTAAGGTTTGGGGCAACGACAGAGTACGCAGGCACTGTTTTTATGTGTTTAGCCGCTTTACCATTTGTACGCTATGTCCAGCTGATAAATGGGCAACCTTTGTCTGTTTTTAAAGATACACAGGTTCACATGTTCTTTATAATACTAATATTTTTAGTAGGCTTTCTGACTATGGTTTTGTGGCAAGATAGCTCTTTAACTGGTGAACTTGGATTTCGTAAAGCGCTATTTAATGTGGTCTCAATTGTGACTGGTACTGGCTACGTAAGTGCAGATTATGGCACTTGGGGGTCCGCTGCCATCGTAGTCTTTTTTTATGCTGGCCTGGTTGGAGGCTGTGCTGGCTCTACTTCTTGCTCAGTAAAAGTCTTCCGTTATCAACTATTGTTTTCAGCAATTCGGATGCAACTGCGTAAGATTAACAGCCCAAACGGCGTGTTTAATTTGCGATATCAGGGGCGCCTTGTTGGGGTGGACATTGTAAATTCTGTCATTTCATTTTTTGTGATTTTTTTTGTGTCACTAGGTGTCTCAGCTATGGCCTTGGTTTTCACTGGTCTGGATACATTGACAGCGCTTTCTGGGGCCGCAGCAGCTTTGGGAAATATTGGACCTGGTTTGGGTGAAATAATAGGGCCAACGGGAAATTATAGTAGTATAAGTGGAGCTGCTAAATGGATCTTAGCAATAACTATGCTTCTTGGGCGGCTCGAATTGCTTGCGGTGTATGCTCTATTTACAATTAGATTTTGGAGAAATTGATGCCAGAAAAAAAATCTCTAGGTGCTCAAATTTCGCATAACTTGAGGGAATGGGGCGTAGATGTAATTTTTGGTATTCCTGGAGTTCATAACCAGGAGATGTACCGAGGTATCGAGGAAGCTGGAATTCGACATATTTTAGCTCGTCACGAGCAGGGTGCTGGCTTCATGGCAGATGGTTACGCAAGGGCATGTGGCAAACCGGGGGTTGCATACGTTATTACTGGCCCAGGTCTCTGTAATATTATGACGCCAATGGGCCAAGCCTATTCGGATTCCATCCCTGTCTTGGTTTTATCAAGCTGCTTGGATGAGACGGCCATGCGTAGAGGGCAATTACATCAAATGTTGGACCAAGAAACAGCCGCTGGCTGTGTTTGTGATTGGTCTTATCAGGCAAATAACGCCCAGGCTGCTTATGGACTGATTGAACGCGCATTTTTGGAATTCAAAACTCAACGCCCGCGCAGCAAGCATATCCAAATACCGATAAGCCTTTTAGAAGAAAAAACTAACAGGCCCTCAAAACAAATACGTACGGTAGTTCAGGATTCTGATGCGGCGCATCCGAATATTAAATCCCTAGCCAAAGTACTAGCTGAGGCTAGAAACCCACTTTTTATAATTGGCGGTGGAGCTGCTGAGTCACAGACTGAATTAACTGAGGTGTTAAGTAGCTGTGGTGCTGCGTGTTTTGAAACCTATGCTGGTCGAGGTGTCATACCTTGGGACTATCCATTGAATTATGGGGCAGCGTTAGCGCGGCCTAGCTCGCAACAAATCATGTCACAAGCAGACTGCATTGTTGCCATTGGCACGGAACTGGCTGAGGTAGATCTGTGGCGCAATCAATTGGGACACTCCTGTCCTCTTTATCGCGTTGATATTGACCCTGAGTGCTTGAGTGACGAACATAGTGCTGAAGTCGTAATTAAGGCGCGTGCAAATATTGCCATGATTGGCTTGCTTAAAGCTATGTCAACTTCTGTTTCTGATTGGGCTGTTGCAAGCGTGGAAAGCCAGAAACTTGTATGGCGTTCTGAAACTGAGGCAGAGCGTCCTGGGATAATTGCCATTGTGGATGCTTTGCGCGCGGTAGTGCCAGAGGATACCATGATCTACTCTGATATGACGCAACTAGCATATGTGGCCAAGGAAGTTTGGCCAATGACCCAACCTGAGCACTGGCATCATCCGTCTGGTTTCGGTACTTTAGGCTATGCGTTGCCAGCGGCCATTGGAGGCGCAATAGCGCGGCCTAATCACCCCACAATGGCAATTGCTGGGGACTATGGCTTTCAGTACACAGTTCAGGAACTTGGGACCGCTGTTGAATTAAAACAGCCATTACCAATTATTTTGTGGGACAATGGCAAACTTAAAGAAATTGAAGATAGCATGCGAAGGGCGCAAATAGCTCCAAATGCAGTGACTGCTAAAAACCCTGATTTTGTTCAATTAGCCCTCGCGTACGGTGCATACGCTGCTGCACCCAAAACTCTGGATGAAATGCAAAGAGTAGTGCTTGACGCGTTTTCGTCAGATAGGCCAACGTTAATCCATATTACACCAGAGATCTTATCTTAATTTTAGAAGACTTGGATAATTGATAATTTGCTAAATTTGAATTCCTCTATTCCCAACACGTTATAAGTGCGATCGTATTTTTGGCCGCATTTGATAGGCTAATGAGGTCTGGATGGGGTTTGTTCTCTGTTAAAGAAATTGATATATTTGCCTCATTAAGAAGAGAAGAAATCAAATTCCAATTTGCAGAAAAATTAACATTATTTGGAAATTGTCTTTCGGTTTCTGCACTTTTTGGAAGTAATATACCTATAACGTTCCCGCCGCTGTCATAGATTGGACCACCGGCGTCACCCGGCAATGTGTCTATTTGTAGGCGAGAAATTTTGTCATCACCGCTAAGGTCTCTGAATTCTTGCAAGAGGCCGCTTGTCAGTGTTGGAGCCCCTAATGAGCCACCAAAAGAATAGCCTCCGGCTGTAATCCGACGCGGCGCTTTTAGTGGTCCTAATTGGAAGGACGTAATTCCTAGGGGTGAAATTTTTTCCATAGGAGTGAGTACTGCGAGATGTGAGTTGAAAGCCTTCACCTTAGCTTGAGTTCCAAACCCCAACTCTATGGAACCACAAAGTTCTAAATCTCGATTGGCTGTTAAGACCACGCCTTCTGCATTTACGAAGACGCCAGAGCGCGCAAAAATAGGCTGACGAATTTTTAGTCCAGATATTAAATCTTTTGGTAGAAGTCCGGTCTCGAAGAATTCGGCTTCGGGGAGGACGCCTCCAAGGCTACCAAAGCTATCGAATATTTGTGCTTTTAGTCGGAGCCTCCGTGCTTCGTCTTCAGAAGGCCAAACTAAAATTGCACCCTTTATCTTACCATCAATTAAATTTGCAAAACCAGTTGTGAAAAGTTCGTCGTTTGATGTCTCGATACTAAAGCCTGCCTCGCCTAAGTTCAGTATTCCTCCCTTTGGAACTATGTCTAAAGTTTGGATCACCTCAAATAAAGCTTTCAAGCGCTTGGCATCACCCACTTGGCTTATCAATATAATTTGAGTGTTACTATTATCAGTGGCCTCAAAGCGGACAAAAGGCGCTTCGTACTTTGCTGGTCCCAAAATTCCCCTTGGGACCAAAAGCGTAATACCAGCTCTCAAATTAGATATTTGTACCAAATTGAGTTTGCTAATAATTGGAGTATATTTATTAAGGAGTAAACTGCGTTCAGCCGGAGCCATGAAACCGGTGTCTGGGTACCTATTTTCAATTTGCCAGTCTAGCATTGCCTGTCGGGTTTCAGGCCCATAAAGCCCGTCAATCGCGCCCTGATAATGGTTGGCCCATGCTAGTGCTCTCTGGAGATATTTTTTTTCATCAAAAGTAAGAGCGTTCTCGGAGATTTTTGTAATTTCTAATTTTTCTGCGTCACTTAACTTTATTTCTGTCTCTATCTCTGACTCTGACTCTAACTCTATCCCTGTAGCAGTTTCTGTGGCAATCGCCATTTCTGTAGCAACTTGAGTAGTGGTCTCTATCTCTGCCTGATTTAATGATTGCTCAGCTATTAATTGTGGGCTGCTAGTTCGGGGCGTATAAAATTGGCTACCATAGGTAACTCCACGAGCAACAAAGCTATCAGGTGGTATTAACCCTGCTTCCTTAAATTCTTTTAATAAGGCATCAGCCATATGTGATTTGTATGGCCCAAGGGCAATCCCAAACCATCCACCTTCAATTTCAAATCCAACAACGTTTGAAATTTTCGTTCTATATACTTTGATACGGTTCATTGCAGATTTGCGATCAGGTTGAGCCTCGACTTGAATCCAAACATATTGATCAGGGGCGAGTTGCCCTATCGCTGAGTGTCCCCAAACAAGAAAAATAAAAATAGCTAAATGGTGGATGGCCCGTTGCATTTATTTGCCCTTGCAAGACTTTGTACTGTTATTTGTTTCTTTGAGTGTCAAATCAAGGTGACTTTGTAAACTTTTTTGAGATGGGTAGATTTAGCACTGGCGGATTGATTGACGCTGACATGCGCAAAGCCTATTCAGGCATTATGCCACCGGCCGAGGATTACATGAGAACCCCTAAATCATTTCAAGAAATTATGTTGCGCCTTCAAAATTACTGGGCTGAACAGGGATGCGCGATATTGCAACCTTATGATATGGAAGTGGGTGCTGGGACCTTTCACCCAGCTACTGCATTGCGCGCCTTAGGCTCAAAGTCATGGGCAGTTGCCTATGTGCAACCTTCAAGACGGCCAACAGATGGACGCTACGGAGAGAACCCGAACCGGCTACAGCATTATTACCAATATCAAGTATTGATCAAACCAAGCCCACATAATCTACAAGAGTTGTATCTGGGAAGTCTGGAATCCATTGGTATCGATATGGCATTGCATGACATCCGTTTTGTGGAAGATGACTGGGAAAGTCCCACTTTGGGAGCATGGGGTCTAGGTTGGGAGGTTTGGTGCGATGGCATGGAAGTATCTCAATTTACCTATTTTCAGCAGGTTGGTGGCCATGATTGTCTACCAGTACCGGGAGAGTTGACTTATGGTTTGGAACGCCTGGCGATGTATGTATTAGGCGTGGATCATGTAATGGATATGCCGTTCAACGACCCCTCATCTCTGATCCCGATGACTTACCGTGATATCTTTAAACAAACTGAGGAAGAATACGCCCGTTGGAATTTTGATGTAGCCAATACAGAGGTCCTACTTAAGCAATTTGAAGAAGCGGAAGTGGAATGCAAAAATATTTTGGCCCAAGACTACTTAGATCCAAAAACGGGGATCGATATCATCATGGCGCATCCAGCATATGACCAATGCATCAAAGCTAGTCACATATTCAACCTTCTGGATGCCCGAGGCGTTATCTCTGTAACAGAGCGGCAGGCATTTATTGGCCGTGTGAGGGCCTTAGCGACTAAATGTGCTGATGCATTTGTGAAAACTGCTGCAGCAGGCGCCATCTGATGCCTGTAAGTGGGAAAGTCGTAAGTGGTGGTATATTAGGAATTACTGCAGCCTTTGGGATAGGCGTATATTATGCGCAGATTTATGGATATTATGAATCTTTTTCAGAGGGAAGTGTTTCGCTAACCTCAATTGCGACTGGCAAGCCTGAGATTATACCTGTTTCAGATTTTTCTGGAATCGATGCCAATAGTAGCCCGATCCGATACCGAGCTTGTTTCAACACAAGGCTAAGTACTGAAGTGCTAAATGAGACTTTTACTACTGTTGAAAACCCTGAACCTCGCAACGCACCAAATTGGTTTGAATGCTTTGACGCAAACGAGATAGGTGAAAATTTGAAATCGGGCACTGCCACCGCCTATATGGGTGAGGCAAACTTAGAATTTGGGATCGACCGCATCGTTGCGCTATACGATGATGGCCGTGGTTTTATATGGCATCAAATCAATGAATGTGGTGACAAACTTTATGACGGTTCACAGGCTTCTGAAAATTGTCCAGAAAGGGATCAATAATGCCTGATCTTTTAATAGAACTTTTTTCAGAAGAAATTCCAGCAAGATTGCAAGCCCAAGCAGCTGATAGCCTTAAAAAACTGGTTACTACTGGTATGGTTAATGCTGGGCTCACCTATACTAATGCGGCAGCCTTTCACACACCACGGCGTTTAACCTTGGCTGTGGCGGGCCTTAGTGAGGCTAGCCCTACAGTTCAAGAAGAGCGCAAGGGCCCTAAGGTTGGTGCGCCGGAACAGGCTATCCAGGGATTTTTGCGCGGTTCTGGTTTGAAGATGGAAGACCTTGAAATTAGAGATGATAAGAAAGGCCAAGCTTTCTTCGCCACAATTATTAGACCTAGCCGTCTTGCAACTGAGATTATAGCGGAGGTTTTAGAGGCTACAATTCGAAATTTTCCTTGGCCAAAGTCCATGCGCTGGGGAAATGGTAGTTTGCGTTGGGTGCGACCTTTGCAGTCGATTTTATGCCTTTTGTCCGGTGAAGCTGAAACTCAGATAGTCCCAGTTGAAGTTGATGGCATATTGGCGGGCAATACTACACGAGGTCACCGTTTTATGGCCCCTGATGCTTTCATGGTTAACGGGTTTGATGATTATGAGGCCAAATTAAAACGCGCTAAAGTAATCTTGCGGGCTGATGAGCGAAGCGCCGTAATCTGGCAGGAGGCGACCAATCAAGCCTTTGCCTTGGGTCAGGATGTAATTGAAGATGTAGATCTTTTGGCTGAAGTTTCAGGTCTTGTTGAATGGCCAGTGGTTCTGCAGGGTCAGATTGATAATGATTTTTTAGACCTCCCACTGGAGGTGCTGAAAACCTCCATGAAGGAACATCAGAAGTTTTTCTCAGTATCCAATACTAAGACTGGCAGAATTGAACGCTTTGTAACTGTAGCAAATATAGAAACTTCCGACCAAGGCGCTACGATCCTTAAGGGCAATCAAAAGGTCCTTGCAGCGCGTTTGGCCGATGCGAAGTTTTTTTGGGAAAATGATCTGCGTGAGGCTAAAGCTGGTATGGGGAAATGGCAGAATTCTTTAGAAAACGTAACTTTTCATAATAAATTAGGAAGTCAGTCTGATCGAATTAAGCGTATTGCCGCTTTAGCACGAGAATTGGCACCTTTTGTTAACGCTGACGCGGATATTGCAGAAAAAGCAGCTCTTGTAGCCAAGTTAGATCTAAGTTCTGAGATGGTGTATGAGTTTCCCGAGCTTCAGGGGTTGATGGGCCGGTATTATGCATTGGAGGCAGGCATGGGGGCTGATATCGCCCAAGCCTGCGAGGCTCATTACTCGCCGCTTGGTCCCTCAGACGACGTGCCGGAGGCGCCTGTGTCGGTCGCTGTAGCCTTAGCAGATAAGTTTGACATGCTTATGGGGTTTTGGTCAATTAATGAAAAGCCAACAGGATCCAAAGATCCTTTTGCTCTTCGCCGCGCAGCGCTTGGGGTGATCCGGTTGATTATGGTAAATGAGTTAAGAATGCCTCTTTCTGTAATTGTAAAATCCACAGATGTAAGCTCAGGCGTTAGTGATTTAATTGAATTTTTTCAAGAACGGTTGAAAGGCTTTTTGCGGGAGGAGGGCATTCGTCATGACGTGATCGATGCTTGCATTGCAATGCCTAGTGGCGATGATCTTTTTCTGCTTGCCAACCGCGCAAGGGCTTTGCAGACCATGTTGACCACAGATGACGGTGAAAGCCTTGTTCAAGGTTTCAAGCGCGCCAATAATATTTTGAGACAGGCTGAAGAAAAAGATGGGGTTGAGTATAGCTATGGCGCAGACATAAAATTTGCAGAGAGTGACGCTGAAAAAACGCTGTTTGCTGCGTTAGATACGGTTGACGCTCAAATAAAACCTTCGATTGAGTCACAAGATTTTTTAAGTGCAATGACAGCTATTGCGACATTGCGTGGCCCAATTGATCTATTCTTTGAGGCAGTGAAAATCAATGCAGACAGTGCTATGATCCGGCGCAACCGCCTAAACTTACTCAGTCGTATAAGAACAACTTGCCTTTCTGTGGCAGATCTCTCCAAATTGGAAGGCTGATCACAGCCTTCTTGTAACAAAATAACAAGTGCCTATGCTATAGTCTGAAAGGGATGCCGCCGTGGAAAGTGATCAGATATACGCACCGGTTGTACTAATTTCAAACACTACTCCGATGACGTCAGCCGCCTACGGTGGACGAGCGAAGTGCGCGCAACGCTTGATCCGGCTTGAGATGCCGATACCAACGACAGTAGCGCTCTCATTCCTAGCGGTCCACGATATCGCGATGGGGAATGCAATTGACCCGGGCTTAGTTCTTCCCCACTTTGATCAGAGTCCGCTGCTATCAGTTCGGCCATCCTCTGGCAGTCCAGATTGGGGTGGACCTGGCGCCATTCTAAACATTGGAATGAATGACAAAAAATTTAATGACTTATGTGAAACCCTAGGCGAAACACCAGCATCAATACTCTACCTCCGGTTTATAAATTCATATGCGACACACGTAGCACGACTTGACTCGGACGCGTTTGAAGATCCTGAATCGCCCACCACTAAGGATGTGGAGAGTGCTTTAGAGGTATATAAGGACCAGGCTACTGAACCTTTTCCTCAGGATGTGAATGAACAGTTGGTAAACGTTTTGCGGTCAATGGCACGCGCATGGGAGGGAACAAGTGCCCGGCTTTTACGTCAAGCTAAAGGTGCACCCGGGGACGCAGGACTTGGACTGGTTGTGCAAGCTATGGCCATTGGTGTGGGACGCGGTGAATGTGGCTCAGGTGTTATTCAATTTGCATCTTCTGATACTGGACGGCCAGAAATTCATGGCCGCTATTTGAGGCAGTCGCAGGGTAGGGAATCTTTAGATCGTCAGCTTGGTTCACTTTATCTGAGCAAAGATCCACGCGGACCGTCTCTTGAAGAAACCTGTCCGGCGGTATTTGCACAGCTTTTGGCACACTCTCTTTTGGCGCGGCAACGCTTGCGTGAAGAGATGCAAATTGAATTCACGGTCGAGAACGGTGAACTTAGAATATTAGATGCGGTACGAATTGTTCGTTCTTCTCGCGCCGCTGTACGTATTGCGGTTGATTTGGCCAATGATGGAGTAATTTCGAGTGAAGAGGCGCTCATGCGTGTGGATCCAAAAGCGTTGTCTGAGCTACTCCATAGGCAAGTAGCTCCTAATGCGCCACGTACTGTATTGGCGAAAGGCATATCTGCAAGTCCTGGTGCGGCAACGGGAAAAATTGTGTTTACCGCTTCCGCAGCCCAAGCCTGTGCTGCTCGAGACGAAGCTGCTGTCTTAGTCCGTCGTGAAACTGGCCCTGAAGATATCCGTGGAATGCACGCGGCAGTGGCAGTTATGACGGAGCGGGGTGGCGTAACCAGTCATGCGGCAGTTATTGGACGTGGTCTTGGACTGCCCTGTGTTGTTGGCGCATCAGACATGAGTATTGATGGGCAGAACTGCACCGTAATTGGACGTGGTAACCAAATTCTCCGTGAAGGTGATATAATCACGGTGGATGGAACATCAGGTGAAGTTCTCGTTGGACATGTTGAAACTGTAGAGGCGGGGTTGGATGATGCGGTAACAGTGCTTTTGACTTGGGCTGATGAATTGCGTGATATTGGCATTCGTGCAAATGCAGACACACCACGAGACGCGCAAACAGCTAAAAATTTCCATGCTGATGGTATTGGCCTCTGTCGCAGTGAGCATATGTTTTTTGAGGCAGATCGTCTTTCAGTTATGAGAGAAATGATTTTTTCAGAAAACGAGGCAGATCGTGCAACTTCACTAGAGCGTCTTTTACCAATGCAACGCGCTGATTTTACTAAACTTTTTCAGATAATGGAAGGAAAACCAGTTTGCATTCGCCTTCTAGATCCTCCGCTACATGAGTTTTTACCAGCTGATCGTATAGGGTTACGTGATTTGGCCGAAACTTTGAATTTGCCATTATCAAAAGTTACAGAACGGGTGGCGCAGATGTCTGAATATAACCCTATGTTGGGGCTGCGTGGGGTAAGATTAGGGATCACAGTTCCAGAGATTTATGATATGCAAGCTCGAGCGATTTTTGAGGCTGCAATTGATAGCGGTGTTGACGTGGAGCCAGAAATTATGATTCCGCTCGTATCTGCCTGTCGTGAAGTTGAATTAGTAAAAACACGTATAGACGCTACCGCTGCAGCAGTGCGTGTAGAGCGCGGAAAAAGTTTCAACTACTCTCTTGGTGTCATGGTTGAGACACCACGGGCTGCCTTGCGTGCGGGAGAAATAGCGAAACACTCTCAATTTTTAAGCTTTGGTACAAATGATCTAACGCAAATGACTTATGGACTATCGCGTGATGATGCTGGTCGATTTATGTCCTCATATGTTCAGCAAGGCGTCTATGAGGAGGACCCGTTTCATCGTATAGACACAGAAGGAGTTGGTGAACTGCTTACACTGGGTGCGGAGCGTGGCCGAGCAGCGCGGCCAGAAATTATTTTATCAATTTGTGGCGAACATGGTGGCGACCCTGAAGCGATATCTTTCTTTCGAAAATGCGGCTTTACATATGTATCTTGCTCACCATTTAGGGTACCCGTGGCACGGCTTGCGGCTGCACAATGTGCAATAATTGATATAAATAGTTAGCATTGTGCAATCTTAATTTCAGCTTAACTCCTCATTTATAAAGACGGGGGAAGAAACACGATGACAGCCGATATTGAAACTGCATTTGGAAATCTGCTGTCTCGAGCTCAAACTTCTACTCCGGACCCTTGCGACCGAATATCGGTACGTGACCATATTATAGAGGTCGAGATAGGTGCTTTTCAGACTGAGAGGGGTAATACCCAACGTATTAGATTCAATGTTGTTGTCGAGGTTCAACCTGTAAACTCTAGAATTGAAGATGATGTCGACAGGATATTATCTTATGACCGTGTGACGGAGGCAATCGAAGGCGAGCTTTCTGAAGAACGGCTAAATTTACTTGAAACTCTGGCAGACCGAGTGGCTAATCGAATATTGATTGAGCCCCAAGCTTTACGTGTCTTTGTTCGAATAGAAAAAATAGATCGTGGACCAGGAAATTTAGGCGTAGAAATTGTGCGATCCAGATCTGGAGATGTGCGGCTACGCACATTGGCAGATACCCCGCACCCAATTGTACTTTTCTTATCAAATTCCGTTATTAGTAGCCCGCGGCTTTTAGACTGGCTTTCTGCAGCTCAGGCTAATGATCGCCCTGTCGTTATTTGCGTTGGCGCTCCAAGCGTAAAATCGCCCAAAGTCAAGCGACACAAAATGGTACAACGCCGGATCGATCTTCTTGCTATTGAGCAAAATGCGTGGGTTCTGGCCAGTTACGATGACAGATGTGTGGTTGTAGGAACTAAGACTGAACTTGATTGGGGCATGCGGCATGATCAGATTAGCGTCTGGGCACCATCAAAGATTGTATTAGATGCTGTTGATGGTCCACCGCTGGAAACCAAAGATCTTGCTGTTCTAGTTGAGTGGTTTGCGCAAGAAATTCAAGCTGTGCAGGTTGTGTTCGTTGGTGAAACTCCCACTGGTGATTTGGAAATTTCACGAGAGGCTGCCGTAGATGTGGCAAACTTATGAAGAAATACATCAGACCTTTAATCGAAGAATATGGAGATTATGTCTTAGCAGGTGGATGGTGCCGGTTTACCAAGGTTGAAGTTTTGCAGCGTGGAAAACCACCTAGTATTTGCCTTGCTACAGATTTATCGAAAGCCCTTTTGCACCAATTGACTGCACCACGAGGAAACGTTGGCTTGCCTCAAATGCATCGGGCCCAGGTTATGGGTATTCTGAATACAACACCGGATAGCTTTTCTGATGGTGGGAAATATGACACTATTTCAGCTGCTGAAAAACACCTAATTGCGATGACTGATCATGGTGCTGATATTATAGATATTGGTGGTGAGAGCACTCGCCCTGGAGCAGAGTTTGTTGAGGCTGCTGACGAAATCAGTCGAACTTATCCAGTAATTCAAGCTTTGCGGAAGGTTTCATCTTTGCCTGTTTCAATAGACACACGCAAAGCAGAAGTGGCAGACTTGGCGATACAAGCTGGTGTAAATTGGATCAATGATGTTTCGGCGCTCTCATTTGACAGCGATATGGTTAATGTCGTGGTGAAAGAGGATGTACCACTTTGTATTATGCATTCGCCCGTGGATCCAAAAACCATGCAGAAAAATGCTAATTATGATAATGTGTTGCTTGATGTGTACGATTATCTGGAAGCACGTCTTGAATTTGCAGTTTCCCAGGGTGTGCCACGCAACAAAATCATTGTTGATCCAGGTATTGGGTTTGGCAAAACGCAAGATCATAATCTAGATCTTTTAAGAGGTTTGGCATTATTCCATAGCTTGGGATGTCTGATATTAGTGGGGGCATCCCGGAAGCGCTTCATTGGTACAATCTCGGGGGCTGAAGATGCTAATAAGCGTATGCCTGGATCTCTTGCTGTTGCGTTGGCTGCTGTTGCACAAGGTGCTCAGTTTGTGCGCGTGCACGATGTCTTAGAAACTGTCCAGGCTCTCAAACTTTGGGCTGCCGTACGTTACTAAAAATTGATTGAAAAATATTTTTCTGAGTTATAGCTAACCCTAGAAGAATAAGTCCAAGCGCTATAAATAGTGTCATGGGTAAAATTTCTCCCAGGAATATACTACCAAAAATTACTGACCAGACTGGCACCTGATAGTTGGTAAGTGTCATAAAGGATGGGCCTGCGCTTCGGGTAACTGCAACTTTTATAATGAAAGCTAATGCCGTAGGTATGAGGCCCAAATAGAGAATGGCCAATATTCCTGTGAAGCTTGGTATTTTTGGCAGTCCATCAAATAATAAAGCAACGGGAGTTAGAATTATGGCTGCTAGGATAAGAGATCCAGTGGACAGGGCAAGCTCATTGACGGGTGGGCACTGTCGCGTTGCTATTGAACCACACGCGTAACAGAAAGCTGCTGTGATGCACGCAACTCGCGCCAGCGTTTCAATTTTTCCCTCTGCAACCCCTAAGTTGCTAGTGCCAATTAACAAAATTGCTCCCAAAAATCCAACGGAAAAACCTATTACCTTTCTCAAGTAGATTTGCTCTCCTGGCACAAAAAAATGGGCAAGAGGTAAAACAAAAATTGGTAAAGCTGCCATGGTCATACCAGCAAATGCTGAGGGGACGTGTTGTTGACCCCAACTAAGCAATACAAATGGCATTGAGCTGGATAAAAGGGCAATTAATAAGATGAAGCGCCATAACCGGGCATCTTTGAAACTGGGTAATGATAACCCGCGCAAGCACATTAATGCGTATAGTGAAATTGCTCCAATTAAAATTCGACCTGCAGCTAAAGTAAGGGGTGGGAAATCACTTAAGGCAATGCGCACAAACATAAAAGCGCCGCCCCATATTATTGCGATAAAGCCAATGCGAAACCAATTGAGCAGTCCTGGAGACGTCATTTTTTAAATCCAATACTCTTACAATAAGGGGGACCAATCACCTGATTGACCCCCCATTTTTGCTATTGATTAATAGAAATCGTTACAAGCTTAATTCTTAGTTTTATCAACCATCTTACCCGCAGAAATCCAAGGCATCATGCCTCGAAGTTTTTCGCCAGTAGCTTCGATTTGGTGTTCGTCGTTGATCCTGCGTGTTGCTTTGAACGACGGTTGGCCAACTGCATTTTCTAACATGAAGTCACGTACAAATTTCCCATTTTGGATATCAGCAAGTACAGCTTTCATCTTAGCTTTGGTTTCATCATATGGTAAAATTCGTGGCCCTGAGACATATTCGCCATATTCTGCTGTGTTGGATATTGAGTAATTCATGTTTGCGATGCCGCCTTCATAGATCAAGTCAACAATCAACTTCACCTCGTGCAAACATTCAAAGTAGGCCATTTCAGGGGCGTAGCCTGCTTCTACTAATGTCTCAAATCCCATACGTATTAATTCTACTAAGCCACCACATAGAACAGCTTGCTCACCAAATAAATCAGTTTCACATTCCTCTCGGAAATTTGTTTCTATAATACCAGAGCGCCCGCCGCCTATAGCTGAACAATAAGATAGGCCAATTTCTAATGCTTTGCCTGATGCATCATTGTCAACAGCAACAAGACATGGAACGCCCCCCCCTTTAGTGTATTCTCCACGTACCGTGTGTCCAGGACCTTTCGGTGCCATCATTATCACGTCTACTCCAGCTTTTGGCTCAATGAGTCCAAAGTGGACGTTTAAACCATGAGCAAATGCGATCGCTGCACCTTCACGAATATTGTCATGAACATATTTTTTGTATGTTTCAGCCTGCAATTCGTCTGGCATAGTAAACATGATCACGTCGCACCAAGCTGCAGCTTCAGAAATTTCCATAACTTTAAGGCCTTCACCTTCCGCCTTGGCGGTGGATGCGGAACCTGGACGTAGAGCGACAACTAAATTTTTAGCGCCGCTATCGCGTAAATTTAGCGCGTGGGCATGGCCTTGGCTACCATAACCCAAGATCGCAACTTTTTTGTTTTTAATCATATTCACATCGCAATCGCGATCATAATAAACACGCATGTTAGAATCCTCTCTCCAGTTTTATACAACGTATAGATTATTAATTAATATCAAATTTATTCAGTTAATTTAGTATATTTAACTTTAGTTTTGTATTAAAAATATTGATTTGTATTCTTTAATAATGCATTATATGAAAAATTCATGCTTGATGTTCTTGATCGACGTATTCTACGCTGTTTGCAATCTGATCTGGATGCACCGATGTCAGACGTTGCCGAGAGATGTCAATCCCAGGTGGCTACAGTGGCCCGTCGGTTGGCCCGCCTGAAAAAAAATAAAGTTTTGCGTGGCCAGTATGCTGTAATTGATTGGGCAGCACTTGGCTACGAGGTAGAAGTAAGTCTCCGCTTCACTCTCGATAAAACCAATCCCAAAGCTTTTGATGATTTTCTAAGTGCTGCCCGCAAAGTCCGACAGGTGATAGCTATACAGACATTCTTGGGGCGGGTTGATGTGCGTCTGTCTGTGGTTGCCAGAGACATGTCAGACTATCGGCAATTATATCGAAACGAAATATTAAACTTACCACACATATCTGAATTAGAAGCTTTGATGCATGTGGCAACATTGAAAATCTCTGAAGAATTGCCGTTGTGAGTGTTTGGGACAATATAGATTTCGAAATTTTGCGCGAACTTACTATAGATGCAAGTCAATCAGCTGGTGCGCTGGGACGTCAAGTTGGGTTAAGCCAACCCGCCACATGGCGGCGTATCAAGTTTCTTAAGAAAGCAGGTGTCTTAGTTGGACGACGAATTGATCTTGATGCAGAGGCGTTGGGCTTTGGTGTGACGGTATTTTTGGGTATAAAACTTGCTACGAAAGGCCGAGTTTCTTTGGAGGATTTCGAACGGGCTGTTACTGCGATACCTGAAGTTCAGACTGTACAGCATGTGTTAGGCTTATACGATTATCGTTTACGTGTTGTTGCCCGTGACATCTCAGATTTTGAGAGGATATTGCGGCGGCGCATTATGGCCCTTCCGGGAGTTGGTGACGTCGAAGCCAACGTTTTATTGAGCGAAGAGAGGCTCGCTGGGCCAATTTGAATTATACAACTTTTATAAAAAACATAAAACTTTGAAAAAATTATAAAATTGAAATAATATGGATAAAAACTTAAGTATGCTTTTCTTAAGTTAACGCAAACCAATCCCGAGTTGCATTAAGGCATGGCGAAGAGGTTTAATTTTGTGGATCGCGCTTAATCCTATTGCACGCGCATGAGTGGCCATGGGTCCCTCAACTTTAGACGCGCGATTGAGTAACCCAACGCCAATTACCCTAGATTGAGCGATTGGGCGACGAATTTGATGATATTTTTTTAACACTTTCAGGCTGCCAATATCATTGGCTGATGAATCGGTTAGCTGTAGAAGCGCTTCAATATCACCTATACTTAGGTTTAAGCCCTGAGCCCCAATAGGGGGGACCACATGCGCAGATTCTGCAATAAAGGCAGTACGTTCTGCATAAAAGTAATCTGTGAGTTGGCTGACAATTGGCCATTTGGTGCAGTTAGTTATGGAAGTTAATTTACCCAACACTCCCCCTGATCGCTCCGTAATTAAATTATCAAATACAGTGTCAGGCAAGCTTTTTAGCTTATCCATATTTTCAGTGTTATCCATCCATACGATTGCAGAGCAAGGTTTCCCCTCAAAGTCAGGCAAAGGTACTAGAGTAAAAGGTCCACCAGCTTTGTGTACTTCGGTTGAGATGTTATTGTGTGGTACCTCATGGGTCACTGAGAAGCTTAAAGCTGATTGGCCAAAGTCAGTATACTTTACAGCAACGCCGGCTTGAGTACGGATAGAGCTATCACGTCCATCTGCAGCTATTAATAGGCTACAGTCAACAATATTTCCGTTGCTTAGGGATACTTTGGCCATACTACTGCGTGTAGTAGTTGATAGTGTTGAGAGCCCCATTTCAAATTTTACATTTGGAAGAGTGTTAATTTTAGCTAGCAGCCCTGCTCGCATATCTGAGTTTCTAACATTCCAACCAAATGGTGTGTCTGAAATATCAGATGAATTAAAGTCTTTTACCGTCAGTTTTTTACCCGCAGCATCAATAATTCGCATAATTTTAAGTGGGGCTGAACTACCATCTACAAGTTGCCACACCCCAATCTTTTGTAGAAATATCTGACTGGGCTGCAAATATGCTGTGGTCCTTATATCTAAATATTCCGGCTGGCTCTTATTTTTTGACTTTTTTGGATCGATGCACAGAACTTCATAACCTGAATTACCAAAGGCGGCTGCAGCAATAAGCCCAGCCAGACCTCCTCCAGAGATAACGATTTCTTTTTTCTCTATCATGCTTCTCTACTTGACGTTTTTAAGCGGTTTGGAAAGCAGGTTGTGACAATTTGTGACAAGAGAAATTCCAGACTTGGATGAACAACATCAACATAGTTTGGTATTTTTTGTTCTGACGATACAAATACTGTTTTCATACCCAGCTGAGCTGGAACTTCTAGATTGCGGTGATCATCTTCGAACATCGCTGAATTATTCGGAGTTACATTGGCTAGATTGAATACTTTTTTGAAAGCTGTGGCTAATGGTTTGGGATGATAATCAGCGTGTTCAATACCAAATACTGCCTCAAATTCATTTTCAAGTTCTCGAGCTTGCAAAACTTTCCGTGCGTAAGGCTCTGTCCCATTTGTATAGACAATTTTTCGTCCCGGTAGTGCTGCCAGCAATTTTGCAATTGATGGTGATGGGGGCACAACTGAAAAATCTATGTCATGTACAACCTTTAGAAAACTGTCTGGTGGCATTGAGTGTATATCCATCATGCCGGCCAATGTGGTACCATGACTTTGCCAATACATAGCCCGAAGGGTATCGGCTTCAGCGAGGCTAACATCAAGAAAATTGGCTACAAATATTCGCATCTTCTCTTCTATTTGATCAAACAGACAAACTTCCGGTGGATACAAGGTATTATCGAGATCAAAAACCCAAGTTTTTATGTTACGAAATTTCTCAAAGTTCATAGTAGTCTCTTCACAAATGCAGTATTATTTTTCAAATAAATCATACTGATTTGACGGATTCCATTGCACTTGCAAATTTTTCAAAAAGATAAAAACTATCTTGGGGCCCTGGGCTTGCTTCTGGGTGATACTGAACTGAAAATACTGCTCGGTCTTTCAACCTAATTCCACAATTAGAGCCATCAAATAGTGATATATGCGTTTCTATTACATTAAAAGGCAAGCTATGCCCATCAACCGCAAAACCATGGTTCATAGAAGTGATTTCAACCTTGTTATTTTCTAAATCTTTAACCGGATGATTTGCACCGTGGTGGCCGTGGTTCATTTTTACGGTTTTCCCTCCTAAGGCAAGTGCTAGCATTTGGTGGCCCAAACAAATGCCAAAAACTGGCAGAGCGGACTGAGTTAATAAGGATTTGATTATTGGAACAGCATAAGCGCCTGTTGCCGCTGGGTCGCCTGGTCCATTTGACAGAAAGATACCATCTGGCTTTAGCGCCAAAATAGACTTTACGGAAGCGTTTGATGGTACAACTGTAACGTCACATCCGACTGAAGCTAGGCACCGAAGTATATTATGTTTGGCACCGTAATCAATGGCCACAACTTTGTACTTTGGTGCAGTTTCATTTCTGTACCCTTCCGGCCAATTCCATTTTTTTTCAGACCATGTGTAAGATTTTTTACAACTTACTTCTGTTGCTAAATCTGTGCCTTCCAGACCTTTGAATGCACGAGCTTTCTTTACAAGATCTTCGACATTAAAAATACCTTCAGGATTATGGCAAATTGCGACATGAGGGGCCCCATTTTTACGAATTATTTGAGTTAGTCGCCGAGTATCAATCCCACCAATTGCAATACGATTATGTGATTCCAGCCATAAAGAAAGGTGGTTTTGAGCGCGCCAATTTGATGGATTAGTTGGATCCCATTTAACAACCATACCTGAAGCATGTGGGCTAAGTGCTTCGTTATCATCAGCTGTTACGCCAGTGTTTCCGATATGAGGAAATGTAAAGGTTATGATTTGATTTACGTAAGAGGGATCAGTCATTATTTCCTGATAACCTGTGATAGATGTGTTGAAGCAAAGTTCGGCAACCGCTATGCCTGTAGCCCCAAAACCATGGCCATAAAAAACTGACCCGTCAGCAAGCACAAGGCAGGCAGTCAGTTTTTTTTTCGATGACATTGTCATTACAGTAACCTTAATCGATTGCGCCGTTCGTAAAGTCTGAGGTTGAAGAGATCAAGTACTCCCGCGATCTGTCATTCTTGTAAATAAAATGGGTTAGCATTATAGATTGGTCCTGATTAACATGAGGATTATCATAAAATGAGTTTGCGGGATCGATTGAGCGCGTCGCTGAAAGAAGCGATGAGGGCCAAAGATGCAACACGATTGATGACATTAAGGCTTATTAACGCGGCAATAAAAGATCGTGATATTGACGCGCGATCGGACGGCAATGAGGCAGGTGTTCCAGACGAAGCCTTACTGGCCATACTTAGTAAAATGGTAAAACAACGTCAGGAAAGCGCACGTGCCTATGAGGAGGGTGGACGGCTAGAATTGGCCGAGAAAGAACTGCTGGAGATAACTATCGTTGAGGAGTTCTTACCGCGTCAATTGGGTTCTGATGAGACTGAGAAGGCTATTGCTTTAGCAATATCTGAATGCGGCGCCAGCTCAATTCGGGACATGGGCAAGGTTATGGGTGTATTAAAAGAAAAGTATACTGGTCAGTTAGATTTTAGCAAAGTTGGTGGTGAGGTTAAGTCGCAGCTTAGCTAAATCCTCTGAGCTTTTCCTATGGCGGCACTGAAGGCATTACGTAGCTCGTTGGCTACTATTGGACGTTCGTCCTCTGATAAAAACGAACCTAACTCTACTGTTCGGCCGTTCCCGCGTAGTGTTAAGTAGTTTGGTACCGGGCCATCTTTTTTTATTATACTTATCTCCGTCCAGTATGGGTTGGCATCCCATTCTTGTATACTACCATCAGGGTTGGTTCGTTTAAGTCTGACTTGATCAGTCCAGATTTCCAATACTTCAGAAACTTTGCCTCGACGCCAACTAGCCGTCAAGGCTGTCCAAACTGCCAGTAAGGTTAAACCTAAAGTTCCGGCAATTATCCATAAGAACACGTGTCCTAGGAAAGCAAAGATAGGGATGAGCATCATAACGGAGGTGATAGAAATAAATTTAACAAAGCCAGACGGCGTCAGAGAGTTGTGTGCACTTAAATAAAGACAAAGGCCGGCCTCTCCAATTTCTTTCGCAACAAAGTCGGCCGAGGATGGTAATTTGGACCAATGATAGGGCATGCAGCTACAGTATTCTTTTGAACGAGGTTTTTCTCTGCGCCAAAGTGTCTTAATTAGATTTATTGCACTTTCCAAAAAAAGAGACCTTAGAACTTGCTAAGGCCTCAAAATTTTATGCCACATTTAGTAAGTTAGTGGGATGTACTCTTATCCCAATCTTCTTGCTTAGGTAAGATTTCAAATGTGTGCTCTGGGGGAGGTGATGGGATTGTCCACTCCAGAGTGTCAGCCCATTCATTCCATGGATTGTTAGCATTTACCCGGCGTCCTGCGAAGACAGCCCAGAATATGAGACCAATAAACAAAATGAATGAAGCAAAGGATAGAAAAGCGCCCCAGCTTGACCAGTAGTTCCAATATGCAAATGCCTCAGGATAATCGATATAACGGCGTGGCATTCCCTGTCGACCTAAGAAGTGCTGAGGAAAAAAGGTTATATTTGTACCAATGAAAAACATCCAAAAGTGAATTTTTCCTAATGTTTCGTTATACCAACGGCCAGACATTTTGGGCAAATAGAAGTAAACACCAGCAAAAATACCGAACGCAGCTGCAATCGCCATAACGTAATGAAAATGCGCCACTACGTAGTATGTATCGTGATAGGCCCTGTCCACTGCTGCTTGTGACAGTACAATGCCTGTGACACCACCAACTGTAAACATAAACACGAATCCCACTGCGAACAGCATGGGTGTTTTGAACTCAATAGATCCGCCCCACATTGTCGCAATCCATGAAAAGATTTTGACGCCTGTGGGAACAGCAATAACCATTGTTGCTAACATGAAGTATGATTGTTGAGTGAGTGACATACCAACAGTGTACATGTGATGTGCCCATACGACAAAACCCAGAGCGCCAATTGCGATCAAAGCCCAAACCATTGGAAGATAGCCAAAAACTGGTTTCTTTGAGAATGTGGCTATTACATGCGAAACAATTCCGAAAGCTGGAAGTATTACAATATAAACCTCTGGGTGGCCAAAAAACCATAGTATGTGTTGATAAAGAATAGGATCACCACCACCAGCTGGATCAAAAAAAGCTGTACCAAAATTACGATCGGTCAGTAGCATCGTGATTGCACCCGCTAGAACTGGTAAAGATAGGAGGATCAGCCAAGACGTCACAAAGATTGACCAAGAGAATAAAGGCACTTTGAACAAGGTCATGCCAGGTGTTCTCATGTTTAAAAAAGTAGTAATCATATTTATTGCGCCTAGGATTGAGGAGGCACCAGATAGGTGAACAGCAAATATTGCGAAGTCCATAGACATGCCACCTTCATTCACGGAGAGTGGTGGGTATAGTACCCATCCAACACCGGAACCAGCTTGCCCATTTCCACCTGGCATCACCACCGAGAGCACTGCCATTGTTGTGCCGGCAACATACATCCAATAGGATAAATTATTCATTCGGGGGAACGCCATATCTGGCGCGCCAATTTGTAATGGCATGAAGTAGTTTCCAAAACCACCAAACAAGGCTGGAATGACCACGAAGAACATCATTAAAATACCATGCCCTGTAATTAAAACATTCCACAGATGACCATTTGGCGTACAGTCACCAACCGCAGCGGCAGTCATTCGGGCCCCCTCGAGGCACATGTATTGTACACCTGGTTCCATCAACTCCAGCCGCATATAAACTGTAAATGCCACTGAAATGAATCCTGCAAGACCACCTGTTAGAAGGTAAAGAATACCGATGTCTTTATGGTTTGTGGACATAAACCAACGTGTAAAAAAACCACGGTGATCTTCATGCTCTTGTCCGTGTACGGCTGCGTCGGCCATCAGGCTCTCCCGTTTGATTTCGATAGCGATGGCTGTGTCGCCACCATCTTCCTTCATTTAAATTAGTCTGTAACGTCCCAAGCGTTTTAGCGCAACGTACCAAGGGTTGTTTTTAATGGGTTAAAATGGCGCAGGCAAAGCGAGTGAAATCCAGTACAGTTTTCAAAATCAATAGAACCATAAAAAGATTAGATACTTATTAAATTTTTTACTTCAGCAGCTAAAAATAAAAATGTGTTTTAGGGCTTTAGAAGAGTTTTTTAAAATGTTTGGTTAAATGTTTTGCGCAAAGCTAAGTCGAGATCCTTAAATGTGGTTTGTCGGCCCAAATCAGCGAATGAAGTAATTCCAAAGCCATCAATCCCACACGGTATAATTCCAGAAAAATGGTTTAGATTTGGGTCTAGGTTGATAGAGATGCCGTGGTAACTTACCCACTTGCGCAGTCGAATTCCAATCGCCGCAATTTTTTGTTCGACAACAATTCCTTGGGAGCTGAACGGAAGATCTGGGCGTTGTATCCAAACACCAACGCGTCCTTTGCGGACCTCACCTGCTACGTTGAATTCAGCGAGAGTATCAATAATCCAGTTCTCAAGGTCCTTGATAAATTTTCTTATATCATGACCGCGTTTGGCTACATCTAGCATTACATAGATTATTCTTTGGCCTGGCCCATGATATGTATACTGTCCACCACGTTGTGTTTTGAAAACTGGAAATCGATCTGGGTCGATAAGATCTTTAACGTTAGAGCTTGTGCCAGCTGTGTACATGGGCGGGTGTTCAAGAAGCCACACTACCTCTGGGGCGGTCCCCGATTTGATCTGTGCTATGCGCGTATCCATCCATTCAACAGCAATCCCATAGGGTACAGGTTGATTGGATACTTTCCATTCCACTTGGCCAGAAGTTCTATCTTGCAACATCATTTTCAAATACAGCCCTTGAGTCCATTTGACCGTTTCTATATGCGCTTTTAACGATGCCTATGGCAAGCGGTCGTGGCGGAATTGGTAGACGCGCAGCGTTGAGGTCGCTGTGAGGTAACACTCGTGCGGGTTCGAGTCCCGCCGACCGCACCACAACTTCAAGATAACTTATTGAAATTCCTTCGAGATTAACCATCGAGGGGGACCGTCGTGTCACACATTCAGTA
>JAFMEA010000103.1 GCA_017856985.1 Planktomarina sp. | reverse complement strand
CCAAGTCTATAGCGCCCACATTTAGAACATTTGGCGCTTAATATTTTTTTCTGGCCCGGAAATTTTAGACGACCAAACATTGCAAGAATTGCAATTCCAATCAAAAAGAAAGTTACTATCTTAACCAACATTTAATTAAAGTCCAAAGTGCGAGAAGGCCACTCGCTCCTCAATACCATGATTTAAATCGCCAAAAAGTTGCATGCCAAAACGCGAAAGAAGATGTTTTTTCTGGCCGTAGTTGTTAAATTTAACTTTTTGACCAAACTTTTCTTGCATCATAGGAACTAGATGCCCAATGGCATCTGCAAGACCGTCGTTAACAGCATTCTTGCCTACCCAAATCTCACCTGTAAATACATCGCGGTCCACAAGCTTAGTTCCTCGTCTTTCAGCAATGTATTGTTTAAACGTTTGATGAACTTCATCCAAAAGACTTTTCAAGCGGACAACATCTTCCTTCTTTTGAGGTTGAAATGGGTCTAACATTGATTTTGATGTTCCTGCTGTATGGACCCGACGCTCGATACCATAACGCTCAATAAGTTGGTTCAAACCAAAGCCAGAAGAAATTACTCCAATGGAACCCACAACTGATGACTGATCCAAATAAATTTCATCGGCACTCGCCGCCAGCCAGTAACCACCTGAAGCAGCAACATCCTCAACAAATGCGTAAACCGGAATTTTCTTTTCGTCAGCCAATCTTCGAATGCGAGCTCCAATTAAAGAGGATTGGACCGGACTGCCTCCAGGAGAATTTATAACCAAAGCAACGGCACTGGGGTTTTTCCCAAAAGCTTTGTCTAAAACGGGGGCAAGTGCATCGTCATTAAGGCCTCGACCAGTGGCGATCATGCCATTTAATCGCACGACTGATACTGATTTGCGTTTGCGGCGGAAAGGAATTTTAAATTTCATATTGATCACATAGTGTACGCCTAAGCCCAGAACAAGCCAGCCGAACAAAAATCAGCTGCGAATGCGCCAACCAGTTTTAAATATCCACCAGATGAAGGTCATGCATCCCAACGTAAACAGACCTATTGCCCCCAAGCTCAATCCAATCGACACATCCGCCTGTCCAAAAAAAGCCCACCTAAAACCCGAAATTAAATAAACTACCGGATTAAAGAGGCTCACAGTTTGCCATATTTGAGGCAACATCGAGATCGAATAGAATGAACCACCTAAAAAAACCAGTGGCGTCACCACGAGCAGTGGCACGAGATTGAGTTGTTCAAAGTTTCCAGCCCAGATACCAATAATAAAACCCAAAAGTGAAAAAGATAAGCAGGTCAAGACTAAAAAACAGAGCATTGCTACGGGATGCTGGATATCCAAATCTACAAATAAAAAGGCAGTAGCCAAGATTATTAGACCAATGATGAGGCTCTTTGTGGCGGCGGCTCCAACATAGCCCACTACAATCTCCAAAAAATTGACTGGTGCTGAGAATAATTCGTAAACAGTACCAATGAATTTTGGGAAATAGATCCCAAAACTAGCATTTGCTATCGATTGGGTCATAACTGTCAACATTATCAATCCAGGAACAATAAACGCGGCGTATTCTATGCCGTCTACTGTTTCTATACGACTTGCAAGTGCAGTACCAAATACAACAAAATATAGGCTAGTCGATATTACTGGCGATAGAAAGGATTGTAACAATGTCCGAAAAAATCGAGCCATTTCAAAAGTGTAAATTGCCCTTACTCCTTGAAAATTCATGTTGAGCTCTCCTTTACCAGACCAACAAAAATATCCTCCAAACTGGATTGCTGAGTTTGAACATCACGCATTTGCATCCCTGCGGCCTGCAGATCATTTAGAAGACCTGTTATCCCAGTTCGTTCAGATTTAGTATCATAAGTATAAGTGAGGGCCATGCCATCTTCGGCTAAATCCAGGTCATAACTTTTGAGTTTCTTTGGAATATTATTTGCAGCTTCAACTAAATCAATACGTATCTTCTTTTTACCCATACGAGCCATGAGCGCGTCTTTATCTTCTACCAGTAAAATTTCTCCACCGTTGATTACTCCAATCCGGTCAGCGATCGCTTCAGCTTCCTCAATGTAATGTGTAGTTAATATAATAGTTACGCCCTGCTTTTTTAGTTTGTTAACAGTGTTCCACATGTCTTTCCGAAGCTCCACGTCGACCCCCGCGGTAGGTTCATCCAGAAACAAAACCCTTGGCTCATGCGACAGTGCCTTGGCAATCAAAACACGTCGCTTCATCCCGCCAGAAAGCGTTATAACCCGGGCATCTTTCTTATCTAATAAGGACAAGGATTTCAAAACCTGCTCAAGGTACTCTTCATTTTTTGGCCTTCCAAATAATCCTCTGGAGAAGCGAATAGAGTTTATTACAGTTTCAAACGGCTCTAAAGTTATTTCTTGCGGCACGAGGCCAATCATCGCACGCGCTTTTCGGTAATCCGCAACAATGTCCATGCCACCAACAGTTATTTTACCCTCAGTAATCTTTGAAATACCACAAATAGTTGAAATCAAAGTCGTTTTTCCAGCACCATTAGGTCCTAAAAGGGCCAAGATCTCACCCTCTTGAATTTCCAAATTAATACCCTTGAGCGCGTCAAGCCCGCCCGGATAGGTTTTTTTTAAGTTCTGGACGGAAACAATCCCAGTCATGAAAATTCCTTTGAAAATTTTGAAGCTTCATGCCACATCTGCCTTTTATTCTGAAATCACAACCCCATTAGTTTTATTTAAATTAATCAGGTACCTATCTCTATACCGAAGGCATCCGCTGTTCTATAATCTCAGACCACCAGCTACAGCCGGCCGGTATGGCGCTATCATCAAAGTTATACATTGGGTGATGAACCATTGCCGTGTCACCGTTACCAACCAAAATATATGCTCCAGGTCGTTCTTCGAGTAGATAAGCGAAATCTTCGCCTCCCATAACTAAATCAGCTTCCTCGCAAGAACCAGAGACCGATCTTGCAACTTCCGACGCAAACTTTGTTTGTTCCTCATGGTTAACCATAACCGGATAGCCGCGGCGATAATTAACATCAGCAGAGCCACCAAAGGTAGAGGCTGTCCCCTCACAAATTGCCATTATCCGTTTTTCAGCCAGGACACGCATTTCTTTGGACATCGTTCGCACTGTGCCTTTTAAGTGCACACTTTGCGGGATTACGTTGTAGGCTTTTGATGAAGTTTCAAACGATGTCACCGAAACAACGATTTGATCAATTGGATCAGCATTGCGGCTGGCAATAGTTTGCAGTGCCAAAACCAAATGACTCGCCATTATTGTGGTATCAACTGTTTCATGCGGTTTCGCGGCGTGTCCTCCAAGCCCCTCGAGCGCAATATCAAACTGGTCAGTTGCTGCAAAAAAAGGCCCTGAACGAATTGCGAAATCACCCACTGGCATACCAGGCATATTATGCATGCCGTAAACTTCTTGGATATTCCAACGTGCCATCATTCCATCATCACACATTTCTTTGCCACCACCACCACCTTCTTCAGCAGGTTGAAAAATCACGACTGCAGTCCCGTCAAAGTTACGGGTCTCACATAGATATTTGGCGGCACCTAACAGCATCGCGGTGTGTCCATCATGCCCGCAGGCGTGCATAGCCCCCTCAACTTTTGAAGCATAATTAAGCCCAGTTTGTTCATGAATGGGTAATGCATCCATATCAGCTCGCAGCCCAATCACCATGCCGGAACCCGTCTTATTGCCCTGGATCACACCAACGACACCAGTACGGCCTATGCCCTCTACGACTTCATCACATCCAAATTCACGTAGCTTGTCAGCAACCAGCGCGCTGGTACGGTGAGTTTCAAACAATATTTCTGGGTTTTGATGAATATCACGCCGCCAGGCCGAAATATCATCATGCAACTCAGCAAATCGGTTCTTTACGGGCATTGTTAACTCTCCGCTAATAAAGGTTTATTGGATTCTATTTTTGCCTTATTTAAGCTTTTTTAATAAGTCACGCATAAATTGATGACCTGCTTCAAACTGCACCACTTCGATAAACTCATTGGGCTGATGGGCTTGAGCAATATCGCCCGGACCACAAACCACTGCCGAATATCCAGCAGCTTGGAACTGCCCTGCTTCAGTTCCATAACTTACGACATGGCTGGCATTATCACCTGTAATAGTGCGCACTAAACTTTCAGATTCACCAGCCTCTTCTGGCTTCAATGGCGGAACAGAAAATCGTCGTTCCAAAACAATGTCTGTTTCAGGGCGTACAACCTGCATCGCAGCTTTTATCTCACTCACTTTATCAGAATACATCTGGTCCAATATAGCCGGCTCGTCACCAGGCACTGCTCGGTAGAACATATTGAAATGACAGTCCTTGGCAGTAATATTATCAGCGGTACCGCCCGAAACCCTCCCAACATGCCATGTCGTGTAGGGGGGATCAAACATAGCGGCTAACGGACCTGGGGTTGCTGATCGATTTAATTCGTTCTGTTCAGTAGCCCAGTGAATAAGTCGGGCGCCCTCATGAATTGCGCTCACGCCCTTATAGTGGATCGAGGAGTGAACCTCAAAGCCCACAACATGCGTAGAGAAAGCATTCCCACCCTTGTGACCAGTTACCGCTTTCAGCATCGATGGTTCACCCACAATCACGGCCGAACCTTTCGGCACAACACCCTGCATAGCTTTAATCATTGGTGGCGCACCAGTACAGCCAACTTCTTCGTCAAAACTGAGAGCTAACTGCAACGGCCGAGTAACCTGTTCATAGTGTGCTTCGACTAAGGCCCAGATCGCCAAAGCATCAAAACCCTTCATGTCGCAGGTGCCACGACCATAATACTTGCCATCTTTTTGGACTACTTCCCACGGATCACTGTCCCAGGGCTGGCCATCAATAGGCACAACATCCGTATGCCCCGACAATACAACCGCACCCTCCACATCTGGACCCACATGCGCAAACAGCGCTGCTTTTTCTGGTTGGTTCGGATCAGGCCACCGGTGCGAAGTAATCCCATGCGAATTTAAATAAGTTTCAACCCAATCAATTAGGGGCAGATTGCTATCGCGGCTTACAGTCGGAAAGCTGATTAGCCGGCTCATTAGCTCTAAAGGTGATAGGCGCTTAACAGTTTCTGGTGACATTTTAATATCCACTATCTGTTACTAATACTTTGTGGCCTGGCGCCACCTCACGGTAGACTGATGGCTCCGCATCATAGGAAAGAGGGTGGATTGGGGAGGGGATCGGTTTAAAATTTAGATCCTTTTCCTCTTTACGTTTACGTGGATCGGCGATCGGAACTGCCTTCATTAACGCTTGTGTATAGGCATGCTGTGGATTTTCAAACACGGCAGAACGCGGACCCATTTCAACAATACGACCCAAGTACATGACGGCAACATTGTGACTTACCCGTTCAACCACAGCCATGTCGTGCGAGATAAAAAGAAAAGACAAGTTCAATTCAGACTGTAATTCCATCATCAAATTCAATACTTGAGCCTGAACTGACACAT
>JAFMEA010000102.1 GCA_017856985.1 Planktomarina sp. | reverse complement strand
TCCAGGGTTTTCGGTTAATACGGATAAATGGATAAAACAGATTTTACCGCGGCTTTACGAAAACCTTTCCGACCGCAAGTCAGGTCCCGTAAATCATACCTATAATGCAAGTTTTAATCCTTAAGCAAAAAGAGAGATCTATCAGTGCTCAAAATCATCAATACAGGCGCCAAATCAAATTTACCGTTTACTCCTGCAATTATTGCTGGTGATTTCATGTATGTCTCTGGGCAGGCTTCGGTAGATCCTGATGGTGGCGCCATTATCAAGGGAACCTTTGAAGAAGAAATGCGTCGATCAATTGAAAATATGCGTTCTATTTTAGAGGCGGGGGGGCTGTCATTGGACCATGTTATTAACGTTAAATCCTATGTCGCCGAACAAAGCGACCTTCCTGAATATAATAGAATATATGCCGAGTATTTTTCTCTGCCCGTACCGACCCGTAGTACGATTATGGGAGTGCTGGGCACTATGCTTAAATTTGAGTTAGATTGTGTTGCTTACGCGCCTAACACTCGCCAGGAAGCATTATAATTCTCCTACGAAAATAATACCGGACTCATAAATAAAGGCAATTATTCATAATTAAAATCTGGGTATATTTTATATGTTCGGGCAGTGAGGCTGGTTTGTAAATGGAATTCCTAGTTCCCACTTTACGTTTGCGAGTTTTGGAAAATTAGTTTCCCAAAGCAATCGAAATTGGCATGCTGAGGGTTTTTAACTCAACGAATAACTAGCTAACCCATGGGCGTATCAAAAATTTAACAGCGGTGGATGAACTCTCTTATTTAAAGCAGTAACTAAAAATAAGTTAATAAGCCATCAACTACGTTATAATTTTCGTCCACGATGGGAATAAACTGCCATTTGTCAAATGCTGTGCATGGGTGCGAGATACCTGAACTAATCATATCACCGACCTGCCAATCTGTGTCATGCGGAATTCTAACATAGGCGTGCTGGTCATTGGTGTTAAAAATCTCTGCCATCCCAACTTCCAGAAATCCTTTTCCAGGACGGTAGCGCTTTATAGGAATAGGCAGGCCTGCATCATAAGGCATGTCGCGCTTGCCCATAGTAAGAAATGCTAGGCCAGGCTCGGGTATTGACTGAACATAGGACCAGACCTCTAATGCTGGACGAAATTTTTGCGTCCAGTGTCTTTCTGGGTTCACTCGTGCAAGCTCTTGAGCCTGGCTGTAAGCTCCATGGTCGTTGGTTATATAACAGCCACTACGTAAAACAACCCGGACAGGAATTGATAGGCTCAACGTGCTAAACTTTTCTACTATCATATCAAAGTAGGCCGATCCCCCTCCGGTTAATATGAATTCTTTTTGTCCTTCGTAAATTGGTGGAGGGATATTTTGCACTATATCCAGTACAGTATCACAGTAAATTTCAACTATTTTTGAACTTTCTTCTAGCTTGGGAATCGCACCTTCAAACGCAGCTATGCCTGCGAAGCTAAATTGATCTGGCATCTTTGTAATTTCGTCTATCAGCGATAGTGCTGCTGATTTATCACGCATCCCCGTGCGCCCACCGGATGCCCCAATCTCAACCAACAGGTTAATTGGACGCAATTGAGACATGCCTGCTAGATACCCGGACATATTTTGCAATTGATCTATCGAATCAATAAAGCAAAAAAAATCAAATGACGGGTATTCATTCAACTCCTGAACAACTGACTGAATGTTGGATTTACCCACCAGTTGGTTAGCCAAAATGATGCGCTCGATACCATAAGCCCGCATGACGTGCATTTGACTGATTGTTGCAGCGGTAATACCCCACGCGCCATGCTTTAATTGTTGCTCAAATATTTGAGGGCTCATAGTAGTTTTACCATGTGGGGCCAATGATAGGTCGTGAGCTTTGAGGTAACGAGCAAATAGCTCTGCATTATAATCAAGGTTGCTACGATTTAAGACCATCAAAGGTAATGGCATATCTTCATTCAAAATATTCCATCCCTGTTTTGATATATCATCAAGTGCAAAGGCCGATGCGCAGCCAGGAATGCCTTTTGTCCTTCGATCTAGAATGGTTTTTTCAATTGAGCCTATATCCATCTTAAATTCCGTCAAACGCCCCCAACATTTCGTCCGCATACTTTGTAAGCGCCAAAACATCAGCACCAATGTTGAGTAAATTGTAGCCCATGTCCACATAGGGGGCGACCGAAGCAGGGTCAGCCACAGTGGCTGCAATCTTGTTGTGCTTTCGTGCTGCTGTCGCAACCTGTTTTCGCATACGGACAATCTCTGGATGGTTCAGTTGACCGGGTATGCCCATAGCAACAGACATGTCACCAGGACCAAAGAATAAGGCGTCAACTCCCTCCAATACGGCAATTTCATCAATATCATCCATGACCTCTGGATCTTCAATTTGGTACAAGGCAAAGCGTTCGCGATTTGCTGTTTCAAGATAGTCTTGAAATTCTACGCGTGTGAAGAGCGCATCATTGTTGCCGCCGTCCACTGGACGCTTTCCAACAGGCGCAAACTTTGTCATGTCACGCACGTGTATGGCATCAGCTAAGTTCATCACGTGCGGTACAATTAAGCCAGCCGCATCCATCTCTAAAGGCCGGATGTAGTCGCTGTAGCTGCCACGGGACACACGCACGATAGCGTCTACATCGTAGATTTTTGCTGCACGAATTTGATGCTCCATCGATTCATAGCTGCCGGAACAATGTTCACTGCAAAGCCAGATTGCATCTGGTTGCGCCATCGCAAAAATCTCAGCTACTTTTGCATCGTTGGTATTCAGTTTCAGTACGCGAGCAACTTTGCCATCGCGTATGGTGCGCAAAACCCGACTTTCACGCATTCTATAGTCAGAAGGTTTACCAGCGGAATATTGTTCTTGTGACATGATTTTCCTCGTTCAATAAAAATGATTATTTGGCGGTGTATCCGCCGTCGACTGGAATATTAGTTCCAGTAATGTATGCAGACGCGTCAGAAGCCAAAAATATAATTGCGCCCTTCAAGTCAGTATCGTTGGCCATACGTCCTAATTGCGTTCTGGCGGAATATTTAGCAATGAATGGGGCCGGTTGGCCAGCTTCGTAGCCACCCGGCGAAAGACAGTTAACGCGGACATTTTCGGGGCCAAGGACGCTTGCGGCCCAGCGGGTAAAATTGATCATACCACCTTTTTCGAAGAAGTAGATTGGCGAAGGGTCTGGCATCATGTCAGTGCCCAGGTAGTTATCCATTTCTACGCCGACAATACCCATCATTGAACTAATATTGATGATCGATCCTGACTTTTGTGCCTTCATGTTCTGTGCAAAAAGATAGGTAATCTTGAATAATGCAGAAGCATTGACGTGAAGGCTGATGTCATAGGCATCTAAGTCATGTGCCCACCCATCATGCGCAGACCGCGTGACCGCATTGTTTACCAAAATATCGCATGTTCCACATTGCTTTATTATATCAGCGTGAACTTTCTCAATGGATGCGTCCAAGGAAAGATCAAGGTGCATCGCGGTCACATCATAGCCGCGATCGCGCAGCTTTTGCGCGACTGCTTCCAGTGCTTCGATTCCGCGCGACGCAATGAAGGTTTTTGCGCCAGCTTCAGCCAGCGCCTCAACAATTTGGCGTCCGTAAAGTCCGGCTCCACCAGTAACAAGCGCAATTTTTCCTTCGAGTGAAAATGTATTTAGAACTGACACGGTAGTTACTCCAAATCTTTCAAGTAAATTGTTTTTCCGCCTTGTTCGCGGCTTTCAATGCCAGCGATGACAAGTTGCATAAGCTCACGGGTTTCTTCCCAGGGCACGGGCGGGGTACCCAACCGTAAATAATCAACAAAGGACGTCAGCTGGGCTTTGAAGGCGTGGAAACTGTCAGCCATCCGTAGCTGTACACCTCCATGCGTGCCGGCAAGCGTCATCATTCCAGCCCCCCCCGCCAAATTGTAAATGTTGACTAGATTGATATCGATGTTGTCGCGATGGCGCAGGTGCAAAATATTTCGTTCAACGTGACCTGTATTCTGGACAGAGATGAAGCCTGGGCCAACGATTGGATAGACTGCCTCCAATGAGTGTATTCCATAGGTTTCCCAACTCTTGGCCATCGTGAAGTTAACATATTCTAGTTTACCCAGCTCATGCGTCGCCTGGTGGTACGGCGCGAATTCTTTTGCGAAGCGCATCGCCGAAGAGCTAATCAACGGATGGCCAGCATTCACCCAATCTGAAAATATGGCTAAGTCACGCCGAGTGTTACACAGTGGTTTGTCGATAAAAATTGGTATGCCTGCTTCAACGAACGGCCGGCAACGTTCGACGTGCTCTTCGCCTTTGTCTGTGGCAACGAGCACTGCGTCGACGTTGCCTATGACGTCTGTTGCGTTGGATACTACACTATCAATCTTGGCAACCTTAGCGACCAATTCGGCGTCTGCTGGATCATCTGTCCAAACATGCGTGACCTTCGCACCGGCAATCCCAAGAGTGTGGGAGGGTTGTTTGGAAATATAATCACAGATAGCGGGATAAGGGCATTGTGCTAATGCCACCGCATCGTATCGACCATTAAGAATGATACTCCAAGAATACGGGTGACCGTTTCCCTCGGTCATGCCCAGCATTGCCAGTTTAATTGGAGCGCTTACTATTGGAAATTTTGGCATCCCTATTTTTATACTCACCATGCGGTCCATCCACCATCGATAGGAAGTGTGTGCCCAGTGATGTAGCTTGCCGCGTCAGATAATAAAAAAGCAACTGGGCCGGCAGTCTCATGATTCTGGCCAACACGCCCAAGCATTGTATCACGTTCAAGGTTTTTAATAAATTCATCTGGTAAATTTAGTTTTTCAACATTTGGGAAGGGGCCAGGCGCAACCGCATTTACACGAATGTTTTGGGGGCCGAAATGAGATGCCAGATAGCGTACCATCTGAATCATTCCTGCTTTTCCAGCCCCGTATTCGATTGGGTTTCGCGTAAGGCCGTGGGGATAGTTGGCCTGGTTGGGAGAAACTAGGCCAAACATGGATGAATACATAACAATACTTCCCGCACCCTCCATATACTTCGCAGCTTCACGAGCCATTAGGAACGGGCCCGTAAGGTTAAGATTATTAGCGAGATCAAAATCGTCACTGGTCAAGTCTTGGATTTCTTTTCCAGAGGCGCCTGACGTTGCGTTGACCAACCCATGCAACTTGCCAAAGTAATTCACACTGGCAGTTACATAGTTAACGATTGATGTTTCGTTTCCTACATCAAGTGGCAAGCCAATAACCCTGGCATCGGGTGAATTGGCACAGATTGATTGGATGGTTTGATCCAACTGTTCTTGATTAGTTTCACCGATGCAAATATTTGCACCTTCAGCGACGAGAAGTTTGCAAAGAGGTACCCCCAGATATCCAGCCCCTCCAGCAATCAATATCGTTTTTCCTTTTAGGCTTTTCAAAGGTCCAATCCCACTCAATAGTCCAGCTCAATAATTCTGCGTTCATCCCATGATTGCTTGGCGGAAAGTGCAAGCCGAAGGTTCA
>JAFMEA010000101.1 GCA_017856985.1 Planktomarina sp. | reverse complement strand
CCAGTTACCGCCATAAAGCCAAACCCAAGCATAGTCCCAATACCTAAGTTTCGGCCCCCTACTTTCCACCCAATCACTCCATAGATTAAGATCACGCAAGGCCATGGAATATTGGTCAGTCCAAAATATACAAAGACCGCAAATAACATCACCAGAACCCCTGCCATGGTTTTGCCGCGGAGGCCAAACCACAAAGAAAAACAGGCCGTCACCAAGGCATAGATCGTGTTATGGGTCGGTGTAAGCGAGAAACCCCAAGTGAACGGGCTAACGGCACCCTGCAACCCAATTTTGATTGGTAACATTACATAAAAGAATGCAAATGTTTTGAACGCATCAATCTGCGCATGGTAATTTATAATAATATAGTTGAGCCCATCGTTCATCGTTCTACCTGGACTCCAGACGATATCACGTGGCCAATCCATAAGAACACTAAAGACCTGCGCAAGCACAAAAATAATAACCGTGCCAATACCAGCAATCAGCCATAATTTATAACGTTGAAATAGGTCTTTGCCTTTAGGATCATAAACGCCAGATCGCTGTGCCAATCCAAAAGTAATGCGATCAATAATCATGGCCATTAATGCGATAACCATACCAACCAGAAGACTTTCACCAAATTGTGCTTTTCGAATTGTAGTTAGAACTTCCCAGCCAATATCTGACGTTCCCCCAATTATCGAAGCGATGATCACCATGCTGAGAGAGGCCATGGTAGCTTGATTAACACCAAGTAGCATTTGTTTGCGGCAGGATCGTACTCTAACTTGCCAAAACAATTGCCCGGGTGTGGCGCCAGACATAAGGCCAGATTCTATCACTTCAGGCGCAACGCTGCGCAAACCGACAATTGTATTTCGTACCATAGGTGGAAATGAATATAGGACACTCGCGATCAAACCAACAACCGTACCAAAACCAAACAGAAGTAAAATTGGCAACAAATAAGCAAAGGCGGGAACTGTCTGGAATAAGTCTAAAGACGGCATAATTACCCGTTCTGCACGATTGGAATAAAAACCCCACACTCCAATCGCAAACCCAACCAAAATCGCCAGTGGCACAGATATAGCGACAAGCGAGAGGGAATTCATGCTTTCTTCCCAGTAGCCGATAACAACCATATAAAGGGTTGCAGCTAACGCAAACGCCGCCAAACGCCAACCAGATGCAGAGTAAGCAACAACGCAAACTAAAAATATTGAAACTGACCAAGGCAACCAGTTTAGAACCTTTTGAACTGCCCATATCGGCCATTCAAGCAGCCACGAAATACCCATAAAGAAAGAACCAAAATTATCGATAATCCAATTCATAACAACGTTTAACCAATCCGAAAATGGGATTATAAACGTGTCCGGATATTCAGAGAGCCATTTCCATTCACTTTCAAAGGAAATACAAGCCAGCGTAACCGCAATCACTGCCAACCAATGTAAGAAACTGCGATTTATATTGGCCATTTTCATCGTTAGGCCTTCACAGAACTCTGATCTGGGCCACTCCCAGCAGACAACGCTTTCACAACGCCACGCGCGGTAGCAATACCAAGAACAGATCCATCTTTGGCTTCAACGACAACACCTCTGTCACTTTCACCAAGATAGTGCAGAAGCTTTTCAATCAGAGTGTCTTCGGCAACCCGGCCTAAACCCTCGAGAGGTTCATCAGAGGGCTCAGCTATATCAGCTGCGGTTAGGATCGTTTCCCAAGGTACGTCTAGCGTGAAATCCCTGATATAATCATCGACAGGATTCAAAATCAAATCTACTGGCCGCCCAATTTGTACTATCGCACCATCGCGCATGATCGCCATCCGGTCTGCAAGTCGCAGTGCTTCATGAAAGTCATGCGTTATAAAAACAATAGATTTCTTTAACTTTGATTGGATGCGCAAAAATTCATCCTGCATTTGCTTTCGGATCAATGGATCAAGCGCGGAAAACGGTTCATCAAGAAACCAGATCTCTGGCTCAACAGCAAGCGACCGTGCAATACCAACCCTTTGTTGCTGCCCTCCTGATAACTCTTTGGGGTAGTTATTTTCCCGACCCTGCAATCCAACAAGTTCGATTACCCTCTCAGCTTGCTTATAACGTTCGTTTTCGGGTTTTCCCTGCAACTTAAGGGGAAACGCGATATTATCGATTACATTTAAATGTGGCATTAGTCCAAAACTCTGAAAAACCATGCCCATCTTATGGCGACGAATATCTATTAATTCAGTATCAGATTTTCTTAAAAGGTCTTCGCCATCCAAGATGATCTCACCTGCAGTTGGCTCTACCAGGCGCGACAAGCAACGCACAATTGTCGACTTTCCAGATCCAGAAAGCCCCATTATAACAAATATTTCACCAGCATGAACGTCAAAACTTACGTCGGCATTAGCTACTATGTGACCATCGTTGCGTATCTTTTCAGCATGAGAATTTGCGTCGTCAACCGAGCCATTTAAAGAGTTAAAAAACTGTTCAGGTTGGGATCCATAAACTTTCCAAACATTCCTACAGGACAACTTCACCTTGCGGTTATCCTTAACATCTGGTTCCATGTGGCGCTCCTAGTTCTCAACCACTCATGGTTATTATTGTAGCCATAACAGAGAGTATTAGTACATCAATAATGCTAAGAGGTGGCGGCTATTTAGCCACCACCTCTCCAAAAACAGAAGCAAATTACTTCATCGCTGCAGCAATCCATGGCTGCCATGTGGCTTCGTTATTCGCTAACCACTCGTCCGCAACATCGAGGATGTCTCGGCCTTTGTTGTCGACCTCAAGAATGCCTGCATTTTGATCTGCATTTGTCAAAGTCATCATAGACAACATTTTAAACGCTGCAGGCCAAGTTTCTTCAAAGCCACTCCATACAACTTTATTCACAGTTGCCTGAGAAAACCCGCAAGCCGTATCTTTTTCTTGGTCTTCCTCGATGCACTCACCATCAACTGGGTTCCACTCAACCCAATTAAAATCATGTGCCGCAAAAATCCAATGTGGCTGCCACATCATTGTGATAATTGGTGATTTTGTTGCCATTGCAGATGTTAGCTCGGCAATCATTGCACCTTCGCTGCCACCAGCGACTGCATTAAAGGGTAGATCAATACCAGCAACGATGTCCCGCGAGCGAGTTCCCCAATCTGCCGGATAAGTTATTAAGCGGCCATTTGGAAAGCTTTCGGCTGTCGCAAAGGCCTGCGCACAATCATAAAGCGCTTTATAACTTGGCAAGCCAGGGCATTTTTCCTCCATATATGGTGGATAAATCCAACCCTCTCGTGGCTCCAGCCCAAGATCTCCTAAAACTACAATCTCACCGGACTCAACCATTTTTGGATATAGGTCACCAACGTTATTGCTCCAGACTTCAGCCTGAAAGTGCAAGTTGCCTTGAGCAAGCCCTGGGTGCTGAGGCAATGCGCCTGCACTCACGTATTCAATATTATAGCCCATTTTCTGAAGTAGCGCTCCAGCAATTTTTGTCGAAACATGCTGCCCAGTCCAGTCATTCATAATAACTTTGATTGGCTCATCAGTTTCCGGCACATTACCGGCAGATACCGCACCGCCAAAGGCTAATACTGTAACTGCCGCGAGACTCGCCACTTTTGATAAATTAAACATTTTCTCTCCCTTTGAAGCCAACGCCATACTAATTGTTCTTGCAAACATTTGACGCTCTTGAGGCCCAATTAACTTCATCGTTTTATGTAATTAAAAATTCTATTTATGTTAATAAAAAAAACTTACCATTAGAATGTTTTTTGAGTCAACGGTTGATTAATGGACTTTCCACTCAATTTGCGTAACAATAACTAAAATTAGTACTAGCAATTAGGTACAAGTCAAATGCGATCCAGTTCCATAAGAAATATTAGACGGGCAGAATTATCGGTAGCAGCTTTTGAGGCTGTTATTGAATATGGATTGCGTAGAACAACTCTAGACAAAGTAGGTGATAAAGCAGGTCTTTCAAAAGGCGTAGTGCTTCACCATTTTAAGGATAAAAGTGCATTACTTGCAGCAGTATTTCGTAGATCAAACTCCCTACTGAGTGAATCTGTTATAGAATTATACAAACACGCCGAAACTCCCTATGAACGCTTATGGGCTATAATTGTAGCGAATTTTTTTGGATCTATTTTTAACCACAGGGTGTGCCAAGCTTGGGTGTCACTAATTTCAGAAGTTCCGCACAACCACGAGTGCCAACGTATTCAAATTGCTAATAATAATAGGATTAGCAGTAATTTTAGACATGAATTGAAACACTTGTTAAACCCAGAGGAAACCAGGGCCGCATCCAAACAATTAGGCCTTTTGATTGATGGTCTTTGGATGCGTGGCGGCCTTTCAGCTGAACCCATTGAAAGCAGCACGGCTATTTCAGATATGGAATTTGCGCTTTCTAAACTTGTTCCTTTTGACGAAGTTAGTGCACTGAAACACCATAATGCTCGCAAAAAAATTGAAGGAATGGCCAAAATAGTACTTGGCTCAAAGGCATTCAAAGAACGGTCTTATCGAACCATTTGAATTAGTTTCCCTTTACAATTAATTAAACTAACTTTTCTTACTTTTTAACTAATGCTGAGATTGGTTCTATTAGACTGGCACATGTTATCAACAAAATTCCAATTACTTCGCGAATACCAAAGGGTTCTGCAGACAGCAGTGCCACTGAAATTGAACCAACCACAAGTTCTGTCATAAACAACAATCCAACCACGCCTGGACTTAGAAACTTTGGTCCCCAAAGGGAGGCATAAGTGCCGGGTAAAATGAGCAAAACTATAAAGATAATTAGTAATGGAAGCACCGGGAGTGTTTGCGCAAGAGAAGGAATATAGGACGGAACAAAAATCAGCGCCGCTATAATTGAGAAAATCAACGACCAGAAAAAGAAGCCTAGCGTCATTTCGGTAGCTGAATAATCTTTATAGATATTTATTCGCAGGCTAGCTAATGCCCATAACATTCCAGCGCCGACCCCCATCCAGTCTCCTACATTTTGAGGTACTGGAAATTGGAGACCCAAACCAAAAATAGTAAGCGCGCCAATAAATGCGACTACCATTGCAAAAATGCGCTGTAACGTGATGGCATCCCCTAAGAAGATACGTCCTAAAATGGTTCCCCAGATGGGAGTTAAGTAAAACAATAATATTGCCCGAACGACCTCAGTATAAACGATTGACATCGTATACAACAATAGCGCCAAGCCCGACAACATGGCTGTAATCTGCAGCTGAAGCCCACCAGCCTTAAAATGTTTCCATCGCCAAATTCCAATAGGAAGCAGGCAAAGCGTGGGCACAGCAAAGTACACCACCAAAACCCAAAGTCCGTGCAAACCGGCATCCTCCAGCGCGCGCAGAGGGATCCAAAACAATCCCCAAACAGCGCCTGCATAAAGGCAGGCCAACTTGGCCCGGTTTTCAAGTGAAACTATCATATCATTGTTTTTGGAACGAGAATTATAATGTAACCTCCTAAGATTACTAGTTATTAATAAACTAACCATTGGTAAGTTTATTGTCAAAGGGTAAAAGTT
>JAFMEA010000100.1 GCA_017856985.1 Planktomarina sp. | reverse complement strand
CCCCTATAGGGAGTACAACTGGTGTATGTTTGGTGATCGCTTCTTTAATTTGGTACGAGTAAGCAGTCAGCCAAAAAAACCTCAGGGGCCCGTCACGCTTTTGGAAGTAACTAATCTGGCTTGTTTGCGCTCGCTCAGCAGATCGAAGGTGGGCCTTCGCGGGCCGCGGGCAATGTTTTTGAGAAACGTTTTGTTGTGAATAGATACGAATAGCAGTTTCATTCTGGTGTCTTAGAACTCACTTCTCAAGGCCTGGCCAATGCGATTCTTTACGGCACCGAAAATCTGGCCGGGTTGGCCAATCAAGAGGGTTTGCTGATCATCGGGGGCGTCGATAATCCGGTGCGAGATGGACTCGTATTTATTGTAGTGGACGGCTTAAGCTCGCCTGACCTGGTCACCGCTTTGCGCAGCCGGGACATTCGTACTCACACGCTCAAAGCGGACCATTATTCTGGCAACATCCTTGAGCCACGGGGTCTTTCTGACGCCGTGCGCGTCTCAATGTGCCACTATAACAGCCTAGATGAATTCAAAACGTTTCTTGCAGCTATGCGCGAGATTTTGGGTGGATAACCTCGAATAGCCGAGACCTGTACCTACCTATCCGCAACGAAGAGGTTACAAAGTCGTTCTGCAAGTGTCAGGCAATTGCGCTTACAAAACCTCCTTTTGAGGCATGTAATAATACCATTAATTTCCTCATCTATATAAAGCCTTGAAAATAACATACCTTTATCGTATGTTAAGGATAAAATGTGTATTTTAATGGGCTAGCTTCATGGCGGGACGAAATTCAATCCGATTCGGAGACTACATTCAGGCAATGTATGTGGACATGCAAAAGGTTCCATTTCAAGAACTAATGCCCGAACCTTTGTTTGATCGGCATGGCAATGAATTTCCACAACCAGTGCCAAAAATGAAATTAGGTGGTGGTGATGTAGTCAAGATTCTGCAACCTTATCTATCAACACGATTTATTGATCAAGCACGCGCAGTAGTGCCTTTGGCGATTTACTTGGCTTTATTTCAGTACATGGTGCTTAAGACCCCAGTAATGGACGCTAGTATAATTGCGGGTGGCCTATTTGCGGTCATGATTGGCCTAATGATGTTCATGGAAGGTTTGAAGCTTGGATTAATGCCTTTTGGTGAAGTGATCGGCAATACTTTGCCACGAAAGCTTCCTTTAGCAGGCGTTTTGCTGATTGCATTTTTGTTAGGTATCGGCGTGACCTTTGCGGAACCTGCAATCGGAGCACTACAAGTGGCGGGTTCTATCGTTGATCCAGCGAAGGCGCCCTATCTTTTTACACTATTGAATGATCGATCCGGAGCGACAGTATTGTTGGTTGGCCTAGGGGTTGGCTTGGCAGCTGTTCTAGGAACCGTACGCTTTCTTCGTGGGTGGAGTTTAAAACCACTTATTTTTATGAGTGTGACGCCAACCTTGATACTGAGTGCCATAGCTTTTATGGACCCTGAGTTAACAAAAATTGTGGGATTAGCTTGGGACTGTGGGGCGGTAACTACTGGCCCTGTCACCGTACCGCTGGTTTTAGCGCTTGGAATTGGGGTTGCCTCCGCTGCTGGTAAGGGAGCTGATTCATCCCTGTCTGGATTTGGGATCGTTACACTCGCCTCTGTGTTTCCGATACTGGGAGTGTTGTGCCTAAGTTTCTACACAGCTTATACCGTTCCAGTCGATACGATAATAATGCGGGCAGCTGAAATTAAAATGGCAGCGGAGTTAGCAGCAAACCAACCGCGATGGTTTGAAGTAACTCCATGGACTGAGGTTATTCTAGGGGTTAGGGCGATCATTCCATTAGTGATATTTTTAGCTATTGTCCTGCTTGTAGTACTTCGGGAGAAAATGAAAAACGCCTTTATAACATACTATGGTATAGTGCTTGCTGTTGCTGGAATGTGCGTATTTAATGTCGGACTGACTTACGGTCTTGCAAAATTGGGGGATCAATCAGGGGGATTGATCGCAGGCGCGTTTACATCAATTGATGTAATTGCAAATAGTCCCTTGTACACGGTTTCGGTTGGCGTTGCGATCGCAGCACTCTTTGCTTGGGTCCTAGGCCTTTGCTCCACGCTTGCTGAACCCGCGCTGAACGCTTTGGGTATGACAGTACAGAATTTGACTAATGGAGCCTTTAAAAAATCAATGCTGATGGGTGCCGTTTCCTTTGGTGTTGCGACTGGTATAATGCTGGGTGTTCTAAAATTAATTTTTGATTTTCATATTATGTATATACTAGTCCCTGGTTACACTCTTGGATTAATTTTGACTTTGCTGTCTACCGAAGAATTTGTAAATGTCGGTTGGGATTCCGCCGGGGTAACAACGGGCCCTGTAACGGTACCGCTAGTCCTAGCCATGGGTCTGGGTTTTGGTAACGCACTCGGATCTACGGAAGGCTTTGGTATATTAGCAGCAGCTTCTATATGCCCTATCCTAGCGGTATTAACCCTTGGCCTGTACGTTCAGTTCAAAATGAAGCGAGAAGAACGCCGAATGGCACACCAGCTCGCACAGGAAGGAGAAGTTTTATGAAACGCTCGTTTACGTCATTAACCGACGTGACACTTATTACTGCTGTAGTTCAGCATGGATACGGTGAAGTCATTAGCGAGTCTTTGCTAGAAGTAGGCATCCAGGGTTTCACTAGTCATGCAGCCATGGGAGTTGGAATACGTGAGCGTCTGGGTGCGCTTGGCGTTGCGGTCGATGCAGAACGCGACGTTGTTAACGTAATGGTTTCAAGCGACGAAGTAGATCGTTTATTCGAAAGAATATTTTTGGCTGGAAAACTTGATGTACCAGGAATGGGATTTATGTATGCAACTCCATTAATGCAGGCGGCTACCTATGTGCCTCCATCCATTTTGTCAAAATATGTAGGTAAATAAAATGCAGGTACCTGTAACCAAAAATCAGTTACCTGCGGTGAAATCAGATACTAACGACTACTACCTTGATTATACTTGGTTGATATCTGGCGTTCTTTATCATGGTGGTACAGATTTGTTGATCCCAGAGTTAATGAAGCGTGGGAATAATGAAATCTATTTTTATAATGTCGCAGGCTCTGCGATTGGGCAGAGATCGGTTGCAGGGGTGGCAGGTTCGTTTGACGTAGAAATGTTTCATGTCGTAGTATCAGCAGATCAGGCAGATAACACCTTCGACTTTATCTATCGATTTTGCAAGCTATCTGAACCCAACAAAGGCATAATTAACATGAGCAAGTTGCTTCGCTCAACACAATTCCAACTTCCCGAGAGTGACACATTCAATACGGATGATATAGCAGACTGACCAATAGGTGATCTAATGACAAATCGGCAAGATTTAGTAAAAGAAAATAAAATGGGCATTCGAAAAAATCGTCGGATTATATTCGAACTGCAGGGAGAAGTCTCAACTACTTATGCTGACCTAATGTTACTGCTTGCAGACATTGAGGAACATCGGTCCTTATGGCATAGAAATTTCACAGCAGCTTTTACCGGTAATCGCGCCATAGCTGTTGACAACGTAAACGACCTTTATTTAGCTCGCCATGAGATGACAAACGCCTTGGAACCAAAATCCGAGGTGGAAACCAATTTTCGATCGATGGTAATAAATGAAACTGAAATTGAGCAAATCGAAAATAGTGTTAAGCTCAACGAAAAATTGAAAGAGATCTGCTTGCGAATGGCCGAGGTGAACGTGATTTACGAATCAATCACGGGGTTGGTGGCTCAGACGAATGAAGTCATTGCTGAAAAAGCAGATACAATGATCTCTGAGAATGCAGATTGGGTTGATGGAGCATTGTCTGAAAGGATGAACTCCTCTACCGTAAATTCTAATCAGCAGAATGTTGCATCTAACAGCGATCGTTTGCAAAAATTAAAAGAATTATCCCGTATGGAAAGTGATCAGGCCGCAGCAGTTCTAAGTCGCATCGAGAGTGAAACAAAATCAATACTTGAGATGGGTGATGACATTGCAAAACGGCGTGAGCGTATCCAAGCTGACCGAGAGCGGGTAACGGCCAACCATAGACGCACCGCTGATCTTATAAGTAAGTAACTGTAAATTGTAGTGCTAGACAAAAATAGTGAGCAACCTGAACTAGTTGGGCGTGTCTTAGCCCCCTAAAACTGTGCCATGATTTCATGGTCATAAGATGCTTTTGCTATGGCACGTATGCGCTATTTGGACGAAGATGCGCTGAGGGTTTTGGTTGAGATTGACATTATTTAAAGCTGACGGCCTAACAGTTGATGGGTTGTGTCAAGCCGTGATCCACACCTGTCAAAAACTGAACACATCGGAACGCTGTACATTTTTCGTTCTGAGGCTACCACGTTCCAGTCATTGATACCAAACGAAGCCACCAGATGATGATGAATTACGTTTGGCAATGATCTGATTGGCTAAACATTATGGGCTATATGGCTATCGTAAGGTCACCACACTTTTACGCATGGAAGGATGGCGTGTTAACCCTAAGAAGATAGAAGGGTTATTGGGGCCAAGAAGGCCTGCAACTGCCCCAGCGGCATAAGAAGTGGCGCCGATTTTATCATCAGAACAGTTCTGTCATAAGGCTACTGCCCACACACCTCAACCACATCTGGGCCATCGACTTCGTCCACGACAAGCTTAGCAATGGGCGCAGTTATAAAATGCTGACGGTTCTAGATGAATATACCCGTGAAGCGCTCTGCGTGGTAGTGCGACCCAATATGAATGCGCACAATGTTTTGGACGCACTGCACACGCTGTTGATGAAACACGGCAAGCCAGAGTTCATTCGCTATGACAATGGACCTGAGTTCATCGCTATGCACCCCCGGGACTGGCTGAAGAAAGTTGGGATCAAACCGATGCAAATCGACCCCGGCAGCCCTTGGGAAAATGGATATAACGAACGCTTTAACGGGACCCTGCGAAAAGAAGTTCTATACGCCGAATGATTTCACACCACCAAACAAGCCCAGGTCGCAATCAATGCTTGGCTCAGGCAATGCAATCAGATCGGGCCTCATCACGTCCTAAACATGAGACCACCCGTCCCTGAAACTTTATTAGAGAAAGTCAAAACAAGTGGTACTGAGAAATGGGGCTAAACACAGTGGCATCAGTTATTGAGTGTACAGAAGAAAATTTCTCCATCAATTTGAAGCGCGTTCTCATATGTTTGGTAGAAAACCAGCCAGTCCTTCGGCCAATTGCATTAATACGTCGCACGACCGCCACTGAGATCAAAAACACTCCCTGTGGTGAAACTGTTTTCGGAGGATAATAGCCAGCATACCATTGCGGCTGTTTCGTCGAGTTCTACAAAACGAGCACGCGGGATTTTAGACAACATATAATCGATGTGTTCTTGGCTCATTTGATCAAAAATTCGGGTGCGTGCAGCTGCTGGTGTGACACAGTTGACTGCGATATCGGTTTCAGCCAATTCTTTACCTAACGATTTAGTAATTGCTATTATGGCAGCTTTTGATTCTGAATATGCAGATGCATTTGGATTGCCTTCTTTACCGGCTACAGAAGCTATGTTGACTATACGACCAT
>JAFMEA010000099.1 GCA_017856985.1 Planktomarina sp. | reverse complement strand
AGTGACAGGGATTGAACCTGTGACCCCTTCGATGTCAACGAAGTGCTCTCCCGCTAAGAAAAACCATCAAAATATTGTTTTCATTTGTTTATTTTTATTACCTTACATATGAAATAGGGCGTATGTCTACATTATGTCTACATCAGCCAGCAAAAACCCTGTTTTGACGATGCCCCAAAATCCGATAAGGAAACCCTACATTTGCCGACCATTTATTGCAGTTTGACATGCGAGTGTAACCCACACTGAAACCATAATAGGCATTTAACTACCAACTTGTGCGCCTTGGCATCCCGCCTAAAGCACTAAAGCGGAGGATAGCGTTATGACCACGCACCATACTTCCCTATATGACGACAAGACCAACCCAGCGCCTAATGGTGTGCTGAAACAAGAGCTGGTCACCCTAGAGCAAACACCCAACGGCATCCAGATAACCCGCCTCAAGCGGCGCTTCTCCGGTGGCTCCGTCAATAGCAGCTTCGAGAGCGAGCCAATAAGCCTAACTTAAGCCAAGTAGGCCAGCCTTTGCGCTGGCCTTATTTTGTGGCAAGGTAATTTATATTTTATTGGGAGTTTGAAGATGTATATCAGGGTTGTTTCTATTACTGCGCAATCTAAGTTACAGTTTGATATGACAGTGACTTATTTTGAAAATGTTTGGTCGCCAAAAGTCATACGCTTGGGAGCAATTTCTGCTGAATTTGTTCAAAGCACTGATAACTCTGGAATGTATATTATTCACTACCCAGATAAAAAAACTGCAATTTCAGTATTCGATAAAATCAAACCTGAGGTTGAGGAGGTTCGTGTCCAAAATCGTATTAACATTACCGAAGGCGAGAGGCTCTTCAGGGTCGACAGCTGACACATGGCATAAAAAGCGAGGGTTTAGTGTCAAAAGACTTATCAGTTCATAGCAGATGGGCTTTTCAATTACAGGCCAGTAACGCTCTAGGGCAGAACAAACATAATGTAAGGTGACTAGTAATAATGGAAAGGTAACAAATAATGACCGATAAAAACGATTGGGAATTTGTTCATAGCGTCGCAGATGAGGCCGAATGGAAGCCCGGTCTTCGAAAAATATTTGACTACCGTGACCTCGGCGTTAGGGGTGGGACTGACGGTGATTTCATAGCTCATGTAATCCGCCGCAATGACACCAAAGGTACTGACGGCGTGCAGTCGTGGCATGTCCATGACTGTCAGTTCCAAATGGTTTATGTATTAAATGGTTGGGCAACATTTGAATATGATGGTCAAGGAGAACGCACAATCCGAAAAGGTGATGCGGTTCTCCAAGTTCCAATGATTAAGCATCGTGAGATTGCTTGTTCAGATGACTTTGAAGTTCTGGAAATTGTTTCACCAGCAAGTTTTGAAACGAAAGTTGTCGACCCACCTGTCTAAATATATGGCAAATGCACAATTAATATAGCATGGGAAATGTCGTCACTTGGGCAGCATAACAAAGACACAACCCCAGCCATAAACCCGTCACATTGCGCTGTCAGCGTTGAAGGTGAACCCCTAACACATTACTTCCTAAGCTCGGCCAGCCTTTGCGCTGGCCTTATTTTGTGGCAAGGTTTTTTAAGAAATGGAGGAAGAGATGCCAAAAGGATACATATTAGTCTCATATAGAGACGCTCCGAATGATGAGAACCTAAGCAAATATGCTCCAAAAGCTCTGGAAGCTATGACAAATGCTGGTGCTAAATTCATAGCTAGGGGGATGCCGGTAGCTACCTTTGAGAATGGTATTCAGCAGCGGACAGTTATTGTTGAGTTTGAAAGCACCGATGCAGCTCAAGCTGCTATCACAAGTGATGCTTATCAGGCTGCATTTGCACTACTAGGTGATGTTGAGCGTGACGTCAGAGTGATTGAAGGGCTTGAATGACCCGCAGCTCTTTTGCAAACATATCGCTGCCAAGTTTTTTAATCAGATGGCTGAGGGGAAGGCACCTGCTTATTACGACATCATTTTAAACTACTTCTGAGGCTCGAAAGTATAGTTCTATGAAACAATCATCCGTGGGCAATCAGGGTTCATATAGCGTTTTGCTCAATGAATTTTTAAATGCTTTTGTGGCTTTTCTTTTTGCAGCGTCGGCACCTGTAGCCATCATAATTAGCGTATCCCTCGGTTCAGGCTTGAGCGAAAGCGACATTGGCTCTTGGATATTTGCTGTCTTTGTCTTTAATGGGCTTTTAAGCATTGCAATGTCCGTGAGTTACCGGCAGCCACTTGTATTTCTTTGGACTATACCCGGTGCAATATTAGTAGGCACCGCATTGAAGACCCTATCCTTTGAGGAAGTTATTGGGGCATACATCCTAACAGGCGTTCTACTCCTTTGCCTTGGTTTAACTGGTTGGGTCAAAAAAGTTATGGACTGGCTGCCAATGCCAGTTGTGATGGGGATGGTTGCTGGCGTATTTGTGAGTTTTGGACTTGATTGGATAAAAGCCTTTGAAGCTGATTTTTTTCTAGTTTCGGCAATGTCAGCAACCTTCCTTGCATTTACAATAATGTATCGACTGCCTCTCATCCTCCCTCCTCTGATTTATGCGCTCATAGTTGGGGTCATTATAATTTTTGAACGGCAAGGACTAGAGATTGGTGAAGTCGCATTTGCTGCTTCTCTCGTTACACCAAAAACTTACATTCCTGAATTCTCATTATCAGCAGCTCTAGAACTAGTCGTACCTCTTGCTGTAACCGTGATTGCGGCTCAAAATGCACAGGGCATTATGGTGCTGAAAAATGTTGGGCATAACCCACCCGTAAATACGATTACATCTTACTGTGGATTTATGTCCTTATTTACGGCGCTTTATGGTGGCATCTCAACCTGCTTGACAGGCCCAGTGAATGCTATCCTTGCATCAAGCAATAGGCCAGACGCGCATTGGGTTGCTGCTATATTTTTAGGAGTTTTTGCAATTATGTTTGGCCTCACCGCGCCAACAGTAACAAAAATTCTGATTGCAGCCCCACCAGCATTTCTCGCCACTCTCGCCGGATTAGCCCTATTGAAAACACTTCAAAGCGCATTTTCTGGGGCTTTTAGCTCAAGTCACCCAATGGGAGGATTGATTGCATTTCTCGTAACGTTAGGTGGCATGCCAATGCTCAATATTGGCTCACCTTTTTGGGGCCTCGCTTTTGGTGCAATTATTAGCTTTCTGCTGGAAAGAAAGTCATCCAGTTAAGAAAAAAGAGCCAATGAGGTTTGAGTAAATTACCTATACCTTGCAAATCCAAGGCGCACTAAAACTAAAGTTTGGGCAGTAACCGGCCAGCCTTTGCGCTGGTCTTTTTTTGTGGCAACATTCTTATAGTAAATTCCAGTGTAACAATCTTGGAAGTGAAGCACGACCCCTATGTCTAAGATTATCCAACTTACGGACCCACATTTGTCCAAACCAGGGTTTTCCCTTAAAGGCCTCAACCCTCAGGAACGACTAAAAGCAGCATTCGAGGATATAATGCTACTTCATGGCGATTCAGAAGCCTGCATTATATCGGGAGACCTGACAGATTCTGCCTCACCAGAGGCATTACTGTGGTTAAAAGATTTATTAGTGGATTTTCCAATTCCTACTCATCTGATGATTGGAAACCATGATGATAGGTCAGTTTTTTTCGATATTTTTGACACCTACGCGAAAGACGAAAATGGGTTCCTGCAATACACATTCAACGTAGCCGAGGACCGCTTTCTTTGCTTGGACACCAAAAAAGATGAGCCGGTCCCCTCAGGCGAATATTGCGAAAAACGAATGGCTTGGCTTGATAATGAGTTAAGTAAGAGTAATACGGATACATACATCTTTATGCATCATCCACCCTTTGATGTCGGTGTTCCACATATGGACCGCATTAAGCTGAATGAAGCTGAAGCATTTGGAGATTTAATCTCCAGCCATAAAAATATTCGTCATATCTTCTTTGGGCACGTGCATCGGCCCGTCTTTCTGACTTGGCGGGGTATAACTTGTTCGGCATGCCCTGGAATTAACCATCAGATGCCGTTGGTGGGGAGAGCCGTTTCAACAAAGTTTTCTGTTGAACCTCCAATGTACGCCGTCATCGAAATTGAAAATGGTGAACTCCGGATAAACCTAGATGCGTTTTTAGACCGACATCCGGTGGCTCACTAAACCTGACTAGCCTTTGCGCTGGCCTTATTTTATGGCACGATTTTCAGGTAAATTTTGTTATCAGTTTGAATGGAGAACAGTTTGATGCAACCAACAATAATCTCCTGTGCGGTGACCGGTTCCGCACCAACACCTGAAAAAAATCCTGCGGTACCGGTAACACCAATCGAAATTGCAGAAAGTGCAATTGATGCGGCTAAAGCCGGGGCGGCAATCGTTCATTGCCACGTGCGTGACCCTATTACCACTAGGCCAAGTATGGCCATGAATTTATATCAAGAAGTCACTGAACGGATAAGGGGCTCCGGAGTCGATGTAATACTAAACTTAACGACTGGACCAGGCGCTCGGTTTTCACCTTCCAAACATGACGCCGGCATAGCTTCAAACGACAGTCAAATGTGCATGCCGCTGGAACGAGTTAAACATGTGATTGAGTTGCGCCCCGATATTTGTTCGCTCGACGTTGTGACTATGAACCGAAGGCGCCACGTTTTTTTAAACCATCCGGAACATCTCAGAGAGATGTCAGCAGCCATTCAAACTGCAGGTGTCAAGCCTGAGTTAGAAGTTTTTGATACCGGCCATATTTTAAACGCCATAAGTTTAATAGAAGATGGGTTTATTGATTCGCCACCATTCTTTCAGTTTTGTCTTGGAATTGATTTTGGCGCGCCCGCTACGGTTGAGGCAGTTGCCATGATGAAAAGCATGTTACCCAAGGACGCAATTTGGTCTGCATTTGGAATCTCGAGGTTTCAATTTCGAATGGTTGCCGCTGCAGTTCTACTTGGTGGCCATGTAAGAGTTGGTCTCGAGGACAATATTTACCTTGAAAAGGGTGTTCTCGCTTCATCCAATGCAGCATTGGTACAAAAAGCAGCGAGAATCATTGAAGACCTGGGCGGCTCAGTGGCATCCGTTGCCCAAGCGCGCGATTTACTCTCGCTGTAACCCCAACCCCTAGGGCTAATTCAACAAGCATTGCAAACGCACAATCGAAGTCATCAATGCGTTAAATTGCACTACGAGCCTTCACGCCGAAATTAACACACCCTTCCCTAAGCTGGGTTTGCCAATAACAATCTCCTGAAGCCTCGATACAGGTATGTCTCAATACTTTTATCTACAAAAGTACAAATGGAAATTGGTGCAGGCATGTCTAAATAAAAGGCCGTTGATTATCATTTTAGAGTGCTAATTCATTAGAAGGCTGGGATTAAAAAAACCACGCGCCATTTTAGTCCTTTCTAAACACGCTGTAATGAGTTACTCCTTAAGAACGCTAAGCGCGTTAATCCTTGTAACCGTTTGTATGAATTCTGAATTTTTGGTTCGGGTCTACGCCACATTCAATCTGGCTATAAAGTCTATTTAGCCAAAGATTTGTAAGTTGTTGAACCTATGCAAGCTAGGAACGCCCCTTATACGTCAATAGGGGGGCTGTCATGCCT
>JAFMEA010000098.1 GCA_017856985.1 Planktomarina sp. | reverse complement strand
GGATGCAAATCATCAAGAGTGGTTGGGTGGTAATCAAGCCATTTAAAGTCGCCACCTGCACCAGAATATTTACTGATAGTGGCACCATTTTTTGGGTTTATGCTGGCCTCTGCGGTTTTGATCGTTTCTTCGCGCATCACTCCAATGGCGCTATAGCTCGCAATTATTGCCGAATAGAAAATGGTAACCACGCCAACCATGCAAATTAGGATAGCAGTTAAAACCAGCGATGGTTTCAGACTCACTTCAATGGGGCCTCCGCGGGTAAAGATCAAAAACCGGTTTTCGCGAAGAAACCAAATTCTATTGATTGTGGCGGTTGGCATATCGTTCTGGTTGCTGTGCCGCACTTCGGGCGCAAAGTGTGCATAGAGACCAGCGAGTCCAAAAGCCTGTAAAACTTTAACAACGCCTGATGTGACTGCTTTTTTGCCTCTATCAGTCATGCGACCACTACCCTAACTTCATCCAGACCATTAAAATCAGGAGAATATTCGTCAAAAGTTGGACACCGATCACCACCAATAAAAGATTGGTAGAAATTTGATTGCGAACATTCAATTGAAACGTGGGCATTTTTATGGCGGTTTCGACGCCTTTATGCATATTTATCATGTCATCTGAAATCACTCCATCGACAGATAGTGATGTGGCGCCGGCTTTCATTTTCTTGTTGCCATTATTTGACGATCTGATTGCCGGCTCAACTGTCTGTGTGCTAAGTGAAATATCTGCATTATGACCAGCAGTGTAAGTTGTGTCTCTTAGCTCTTGGCGCGAGACAATAGCTGCCGAAACTTCATTTCGCATTTCTTCAATTCTTTTTCGAATATCGACAACTTCATCAGCCATAATTTGCTCTAACTGCATTAAGAATTTGGTAAAAATGTCGTTTCTGTTTTTGTGTCGCTTGTCATTTAAGCAAACGATGTGCCATCAAGTTTTTTTCAAAGGCAACTAACAACTAAATGGTACCTTAAATCAGAGCTTTTGATGATTCAAAAGGCAAAAGCAATGCTAATTGAAAAAAAGATCATTAGAATCAAAGGCATGATATGATTGGTAAAAATAGTGCTAGCCCGATGTTATCGCCAAATCATTCGCAGATTAACGTAGATGTGCGAATCAGGGGCACCATTACTGTATCTGAACCGCTTGTCATGGCAGGTCAGCTTGACGGCGATATCAAGGCCGGCGAACTTCACATCGCATCTACGGCGATTGTTAGTGGCGACGTGACCGCGCAAAACGTAACGATTGACGGTAGGGTTCATGGGGTTATTGTTTCTGATGAGGTGTATTTATCTGCAACAGCCCATTTTGAAGGGCAATTAAACTGTCATGGCATTGCGATTGATAATGGCGCATATGTTGATGCAAAATTCATCAAGGAGCCAGTAACAAATGGATAAGCTTGGAAGCAAGACAATCATTGGTGCCAGTGCGACCTTTACCGGTAAGATTGCTAATGCGCGTGTCGTTGAAGTTCATGGCAAAGTGAATGCCGATTTAATTTCGGAAAAAGTAACCATTGGTGAAGCCGGACGTTTTGATGGCGCAATCCGCGCTGACCTTGTTGTGGTGTCTGGCCTTTATGAAGGCAAGATGCAAGCTGGAAGCGTATGGGCCACGGCAACAGCCTCAATTTCTGGCAAATTACATTATGAAACATTACAGATGGATCGAGGCGCAGCGCTAAATTGCCATATTGTTCATAACTGGAGAGCAAAAGCTGATGACCCCGAGCAAAGTAATGCTGGCAATTCGGATGTGCCATTGCCTGACGCGTCAAACAAGGCAAAAACTGGCACGGTGCCATCATCCTCTAAAAAAGGTGTATGACCCATGTTGGCGAAATCACATGAGCAGATGACTAACCTGCACGAAGATACAACCTATATCCTGGGTGAGTTGATTATGGAGGGATCACTTGACGGTGGCAATCATCCCGTTGTGATTGATGGCCAATTCAACGGTGATATCACTGCGCCCGATGTAATCATCCTAGAACAGGGCAAAGTAACGGGCGCCATCAATACACAAACGGTGGTTATCAACGGTTATTTCAAAGGTAACCTGGTATGTGAAAGCTTGACCGTCACCTCCACCGGCATTGTTGAGGGTGAGGTACAGGCAAATGCGTTGTCAATTGATTTGGGCGCCGAAGTGATAGGTTCAATTAGCCGCGTAAACGTAAAATCAAACTAGATTTAAATCTCTGTCATTGGCTAATTAATTATGCATCTTCATCTAGATGCTTCATTAAATCATCACAAAGTTCGGCGGTTACAATACATTGATCCATGAATGCCATTGTTTCGGCGCGGCCTTGAAGCTGAAACATGCGCATTGCGGCGTAGCGACCGGCAGCCATTGCTACGGTTAATGGCATATTTTCCGCTTCGGCCAATTCTTCAAGCGCTTTTTCAATTGAATCACGGATATGTTCAACCTTGTCGACATCTTTTTTTGATAGCGCCAACACATCATTACTGACTATTTTCGGTTCAGCGCGGCGCTGATTGAATTGAATGATTTCACCCATGATTTAGTTTCCTCGCGCCAGTTTCAACGGACATTTCATCATCCGTGCTTCAATTTTGATGTTGGCCGATGCTGTATGGTCAGCATCGGCTTGGTTTATCGTCAGCGGAACAAGAATATTTGTGTTCAGCCGATAGGCTTCGTTTTTCAGAATGATCAAAGCATTGTCCATTGTGCCGGTATGACGCACTTCGATAATCCCGATGCTGCTGCATCCAGCCAATTGGCTGTTCGTACGGTTGCTGAATTGAATAGTTTGTGACCCGTCAACCGCTATGGGGGATGGCCGATTTATGGGTGCAATAATGTCTTCCGCCGGTGTAGCTGCCCCAATAGCGGCTTGCTTGGTGAGTAATTCATCGACAATGCTAGTAGCCATATCTTTAGCCATATCACGAGCAATATCTGTTCGCATTTGTTGCCCACGAAGTTTGTCCCACTCATCAGTTGGAACAACGACAACCGATGCTTTGCCGGTTTGTCTATTGTCAATCAACAATTGGCAACCTGCTGTCATTAAGCTAATTGTCGCGATTGCGGTCAATGTGGAGATTCTTTTTAGCACGGCACTGAACCATTTCTTGCTATATCTGTTCAAATCTACCAACGACTTTGTCACACAAATATTTACCTACTTTTCGAACTTTATGAATAAAGGTGGTTTGGGGCGGCTCTTCGTTATTAAAACAGCCACAGTGTTGCTGAAAACATTCCCCAAAAACTTCAGAGCCTCCTTGCTAAATCTCTTCAAAATTGAATAGAAAGAATTTAATTTCATGCTAACCTTTTAGGGAGTTATTATTGAGCTGTAGACCTCCTATAGGGCTCGTGCCCATTGGCTTTTGCTGCTTTTCACGAGGCAATCTAATTCCAAGCAGAGCGAAAGAACGTCATGGAAAAAAAATGCTCAAACGTTCCATTTGACTTAATGGCGCGTATATATGCGCTTTGTGAGGGTGAAGATGATTTGATTGCTATCATGGCAACTGTCTCGGCTGAATTGTTTCAAGCGGTTGAAGGATTTGACTGGGTTGGTTTTTACCGTGTAGTTGCCCCTAATTTATTGAAGATTGGCCCCTATCAGGGTGGGCATGGTTGCCTTGTTATCCCATTTGATCAAGGGGTTTGCGGTGCGGCAGCGCGGTATAAAACAATCCAGCTTGTTGATGATGTTGATGGTTTTGAGGGGCATATCGCCTGTTCGAGTAGTACAAAATCTGAATTGGTAATTCCCTGTTTTAACCAAAGCGGCCATTTGCTTGGCGTTCTAGACATTGACTCAGATCACCCGCACTTTTTTACATGGCAGGATGCTGACCAATTGGATCAGATGTTGCGGCAGCTTTTTCAAAATGTGTCTTCATAACGTTTTTCAAGTCGTCTTTGTCCTTGGCTTTCCAATCAAGCATGAATATGATGACCGCTGGTCAATTAAAATGTGGAGGTGAGGATGGAACCCATGCAGCGTGCCAGGTCGGAGACAGCAAAATTAGAGCGCGAAGACTCTATTTTGACGGCGACTGAAATATTGCTTCGGCAATCTGGCTATGACTCCATGACAATGCAGGCGGTTGCAACAGCGGCAGGGCTGGCAAAAGGAACGCTCTATCTGTATTTTACCAGCCGTGAATCACTTGTTCTTGCGGTTTATGACCGGTTGTTTGATCGTTGGATTGACCGTTTTGCTGTTCATCAGCCTGAATTTACCGGTTTTGACGGATTTTGCCGTGATTTTGCGAGGCATTACGCCGATGATCCTTTATTCCTGCAATTGACTGGATTTGCCAATGCATTGCTTGAACCGCAGCTTGACCGCGAGGCCTACATCAAAAGTAAACGTGGCATGGCGCGGAGGGTAAAACGGCTTGCAGGATTGGTGTGCCAGCAATTTTCCATCGCGCCTGCGGCGGCGCAAAAGCTGATTTGGGGGTTTTTGACGATTGCTGGTGGAACCGCGCAAATGACAGTAAGCCCGCCTATCACCAAAGCAGACTTGCCCGATGACGTTGTTGCTTTTACGGGCCTGGCAAATTTTGAAACTGTTTTTTTGAATGCTGCAGCACCGCTTGGGACAAATCTTATATCACGTTAGTTACGTCGAACGTAGCAGGTGAATTCGTTTGAATCGTCGCCAGCAACGCGCGTATGATGCGCTAATTCATTGTCATTACTAGCATCAAGGAGCGGTTGTGAGTGATCCTGTTTTATTATCCTATGCATTAGATGGTTCAGGTGGCGGCACTGCTCTCCATGATGGGGCGGTTTCTCATCTTTTGAAAGATGATCAGCTTGCTTGGGCGCATCTAAATGCCGATCACCCTGATACTCCTGCTTGGCTTCGTCGCGAAGTTGGTTATTTAGACGATTTTGTTGTTAACGCCTTGCTTGCTGATGAAACGCGGCCGCGTATTTTGCCGGTTGGAGAGGGCGTTCTGCTAATCCTTCGCGGGGTGAATCTAAATGAAAACGCCAGCCCTGAGGATATGGTTTCCATTCGGCTATGGATCGACCCGCATCGCATCATTTCGCTTCAAAGGCGGAAATTAAAAGCGGTTGGTGATTTGGCAGCCAATATCGAGGCGGGGCAGGGACCAGTTGATTGCGCAGGTTTTATTACCATGCTTGTTGGCTTGCTTTTTGCGCGAATGGCACCAGCTGTTACTAGCCTTGCCGAAGAAATGGATAATATTGAAGAAGATGTGCTTGATGGCAGCGCCAACGCACTTCGAGAGCAAATCGTATCAATTCGTAAAAAGGCGATTATTTTTAAACGCTATATGGCACCGCAACGAGACTTAATCACACATTTTCTTGAGGCAAAAATTGACTGGTTTGCTGATCATAACCATCACCATATGATTGAAGCGCATGACAATATTACCCGCTTTGTTGAGGAACTGGATTCGGTTCGGGAACGATCGCAGGTGATCAGTGATGAGGTCACGAATATTCTGACCGAAAGGCTGAATAAAAACATGTATGCATTGTCGGTCGTGGCGGCAATTTTTCTGCCACTCGGGTTTTTAACTGGGCTTCTAGGCATCAATATTGGCGGTATTCCTGGTGCTGAAAACCCTCAGGCTTTTCTGGTTTTCTGCGGCATGCTAGCGCT